>CAZKYZ010000082.1:0-11666 GCA_964557055.1 uncultured Desulfobacterales bacterium | reverse complement strand
CGTTGCAGTGCAAATTGATAAACCGGCGTCCGCTTTCAAGATCCTCGATCCAGATACCTTCGCGGTTGCCGATGACCAGATCCATCCCCAGCATTTTGAAAAATTTGGCTTTTCCGG
Organism: uncultured Desulfobacterales bacterium; assembly: GCA_964557055.1. Lineage (GTDB taxonomy): Bacteria > Desulfobacterota > Desulfobacteria > Desulfobacterales > CAZKYZ01 > CAZKYZ01. The sequence goes on along the minus strand of CAZKYZ010000082.1, from coordinate 11,549 downwards.
ATGAAACATGCTGCTCGAAAAGGGTGATTATTTCCGATTTTGAAGGTTTTTCAGGCATTATCTTTTCTCCCGCCGCCGGTAATGTGGGCAGCAATTTTTTCAATAGGTATGTCATCCATCCCTAGAACACTCTGGATATTGATCCCGTCTACTGCTGCTACGATCAGGTGTGAAATCATCTCCGGGTCTTCGTGATCCGGAAGCAGACGGGACAGTCCCTCGACGACGCTGGATTTCCATTCCCGATATTTTTCCAGAAAACGGCGTTTCAGATCATCGTTGCCGCTTATGGCTTGCTGGACAAGACCCAAATGAAGTTGGATGCGAATTTGCGATTTCCGGTGAGCTTCAAACAGGAGACACACAATATCTACGGCGGAGTGCCGGCTGCCGCTGCTGTTGATCAGGGCAAACAGGTGGTTCGTGATATCCTCCACATGCTGCTGGGCAACATCGAAGATCAGGTCATTTTTGGATGTGTAGTAGTAGTGAAGGGTGCCTTTGCTGATTCCGGCTGCCTTGGCGATGTTGGCAAGCGACGCGTATGCCATTCCCTTTTCCACGATAAGCCGCATGGCTGCGGCCACGATTGTTTTTTTCTTTTGATCATGCCTGCTGGTAGTCGTATCGGTAACCATGGAACGAAGGCCCGCTAAAAAAGAAAGACGGCTGGAAACCCCGCGATTATTGTTTGTTATGCGATGACAGGCTATTTAATAGCATAAATGGACATGAAAAGGAACCAGCATTCGGCAGAACGGCCGAACATTAAAATTGACAATCTTTCCTGTCCATATTAAATATACGGTATTCAATACAATACGTCGATTATCGATGCATTAAGGAGGTGACATGGGTAAAGGCTATATGGGGAAAATCCTTCTGGTCAATCTCACGGATGGATCCATCGGGGAAGAAATCATTCCGGATCGGCAATATCGCAAATACCTGTCCGGGATAGGGCTTGGCGCCAGTATTCTCTACGATCGGATTCCGGCCGGTGCCGATCCGCTGGGTCCCGACAACATTCTCGGATTTGTTTCAGGTCTGCTGACCGGTACTCCCAGCCTGTTCACGGGGAGGTGGATGGTTGTGGGCAAATCACCGCTTACCGGGGGATGGGGGGACGCCAACTGCGGCGGCAACCTCTCTCCAGCCATCAAACGCTGTGGCTATGACGGTATATTTTTTACCGGCAACAGTGAAAAACCGGTGTACCTGCTATTCGAAAAAGGAAAGGCAGAGCTTCGTGACGCGCAGGACCTGTGGGGAAAGGATACCATTGAAACGGAGAACACGCTCATCGAACGGCATAACAGGCGAACAAAACCACGTGTTGCCTGTATCGGCCCGGCAGGGGAGAAAATATCTCTTATTTCCGGCATTTCCAATGACGGTGGACGTATGGCCGCCAGGTCCGGCCTGGGAGCGGTAATGGGTGCCAAAAAACTGAAAGCCATCGTATTAAACGGCAATAAAAAAATCCAGAGTGATGATCGGGCAGGCCTGAAGAAACTAAGCAAGAAGTGCAATCGCTGGGTTCAGTTTCAGCCGCCTTTTCTGTCCGGCCCCAAAGCAGCCTGGCTGGGCATACTGATCCGCATCCTGCCTACTCAAATGGTCCAGGATGGGATGCTCTACAAGATCCTGCTGAAAAAATGGGGTACCGTGAGCCTTAACCAGGCATCCGTGGAGATGGGCGATTCTCCCGTCAAAAACTGGAAGGGCAGCAACAAGGATTTCGGTCTCAAAAAATCCGCCTCCGTCAACCCGGACGCGATTATCGCCAATGAAATCGTAAAATACCACTGTTATTCCTGTCCGCTGGGATGCGGCGGCATCTGTCGGATCACCGGACGTTTTGATCAGTACAAAAAAACGCACAAACCCGAATATGAGACCACACTGGCCCTCGGCGGACTCTGCCTCAACGAAGATCGGGACAGCATTTTCCATCTTAACGAAGTCCTCAACCGGGCCGGCATGGATACGATTTCCACCGGTGGTACGGTGGCATTCGCTATTGAGTGCTTTGAAAAAGGACTGATTACCAGGGAAGATACCGATGGGCTGGAGTTGACCTGGGGAAACAGCGATGCCATCGTGCAGCTGGTGGAAAAAATGATTCGGCGGGAAGGTATCGGCGACATCCTGGCTGACGGGGTGCGCAAGGCAGCAGAAAGAATCGGTAAAGATTCCGCTCATTATGCCATACATGCCGGCGGACAGGAACTGGGGATGCATGACGGAAGGGCCGACCCCGGGTTTGCCCTGCATTATTCGGCCGACCCGACCCCCGGAAGGCATACCACCGGGTCCTATATGTTTTATGAAATGTTCAAATTGTGGACCCGGGTGAACGACCTTCCCAAGCCCAAATTTATCTATCACAAGAACAGCAAATACAACTGCGATAAGGAGAAGGCGGAAACGAGCGCAGCCTGCAGCCGGTTTATGGGTGTCCTGAACGGAGTCGGAGGATGTAAATTCGCAGCCTTTATCGGCGTGAACCGTTTCCCCATTTTTGAATGGTTAAACGCCGCCACCGGCTGGGACCTGTCACCGGATGAATATATGGATATCGGTGCTCGGATACAGACCACCCGCCAGGCGTTTAATGTCAAACACGGCATTGATCCACTCAATAATGTTGCCAACCGGCGCAGCATCGGGCAGCCGGAATTGACCGAAGGAGCCAACAAGCACAGAAGTGTGGACATCAACAAACTGTTGCGGGACTACTGGGAGCACCTGGGATGGGATCCGGCCACGGGAATACCCACAGACGAAACCCTGGCGAACCTGGAAATCGACAGCAACCGAATGCAGTAAAGGAATCGGCAATGGCGACAGAAAAAAAAGAAAATGTTCCGGAATTCAATCTGAAAAAATGTATGTCATGCAACATGTGCCTGGAAGTGTGTCCGGTGGACTGTATTGATCTGACCACACCACAAGATTCGAAAGATCCACACGGTTATCCCTTTGTGGAAGATGAATCCATATGCATCGGATGCGAAAGCTGCGCTGAAGACTGTCCGGTGGATGCCATCGTGATGGTACCGAGAAAAGCCGCCTGACCGGATCGTCAAGCAAGGAGGACACATGGCACGGAAACATGTTTATCGGGAGATCACTCCGAAATCTTATGGAATACTGCCGCAAAAACTGTACGTTGCAACCATGCTCTGGTTTGTGGGGAGGGCCATTCAGGCGGGCGCAAAGGTAGACCATAGCATCCGGGAGGAATTCGAACGGTTGCCGAAGGGGTTCACTTTCAGCCTGGGTGTTCTGCCCAGCGGCCCCAACATGATCGTGGGAAAAGATGAATCCGGGAATGTTCGCTACCGGGGGGGGAAACTCGAAGGAAAAAAAATCGACCTACTGATGAAGATCAAAAATATCGAGGCCGCCGTGATGATGTTCAGTTTCCAGGAGAGCACTCCGGAATCCACCTGCAACGATCGCTTGATTGTCGATGGTGAAGTTGCACCGGCCTGCGCCGTGGTGCGGGTTCTTGATGCGGTCCAGGTATACCTGCTGCCGAAACTGCTGGCGCGGATGGCGGTCAAGCGCTATCCAGCCTGGGGACTGACCCGTAAGTTCGCAGGCCGCGCAAAAATATATTGGGGCACCCTTTTCGCCAGCTAGCAGGGAGGGGTGGCAGTGGTTGCGAACCATCGATAACCAATTCAATACAGAGCCGGGTGTGACGCACCCGGACAAAGGAGCAACCGATGTATTTGCCGGATGCGTTCGAATTTAAAAATCCCGTAAAAACAAGTTGCGGTAAACGCTCGCTGGAGCTGCTCCCCCTGGAGCTATCCTTTATGGGGGCTGCCAAACCGCTGATTTTGTGCGGAAGGGCAGCAGCACAAAACGGCTGGCTGAGAACCGTTACCGGTGTGTTCCGGGGGTGCGGCATGGTGCTTGGGATTTACGACGCCGTCCCCCGTCATTTTTCCACCTCGGTCATAGATGAGCTGGTCGGCCTATACCGGGACAGGGACTGTAATGCTGTTATTTCCATCGGGGACAGCACGGTTTTGAATATGGCCAAGATATTGAACCTTATCGTCTCCACGCACCAGAGAGATCTTGCCCGGTTTGACGGTGGAAAAATTGTCCAGCGCCCGTTGAAACCACTGCTGGCTGTTCTCCCCTGTTCGGGCGACGGGTACGAAACATCGGCTTTTGCCCATGCGGGAAAGCACACCTTGGTGTCCGGCTACCTGATGCCCGATATCGCTTTTGTCGATCCGCGTATTGTCGCTGATTTTCAACCCCAAGCCGTCATATCGGCAGCCATGAGCGCTTTAACCCATTCCATCGAAGCCTTTGTGCATCCGAATAAAAACCCTATGACGGATGCCTATGCCGGTACCTGCATCCGGCTGGTTATCGAAAACCTGATTCCGGCAATATCTGATCGGAAATCCGTTATCGAGAGATGCGCTCTGACCGGTGCTTTTCAACTGGGAGGCTGCGCCCTTTCCAACACCGGTCCCGGAGCGGTACACACGCTGGCAGAGGCGCTTCAGCCTTTTGCTGACGTCCCCGCGGGGGTTTTGATGGGACTGCTTCTGCCCCACTTCGCCGAGCATGCCTCTGCTGGACAGGGGATTTCCCATTTTGAGTCACTCCTGCTGCCCGTGGGTGGCTTTGAGGCTTTTTCCGCCAAGGGAGGCGGCCTGGATCCAAAACAGATCGCTGCGGTCATCGGAAAGCTGGCTGCGGATGTACATCAGGCATTCCCGCAACAATTTCCGCAATCGCTGCAAAAAACAGGCATAGGCACCGAAATGAAAATGAAAATTCTCCAGTGTCTGAACACCGAAAACGGAGTTGACCAGGAGCTTTGCGAAAAAATATGGGACAAGGCGCTATCGGATTGAAACATTTTTCGGAATGATCGGCTTTTACAAGGAGCGTAACATGCATCTTCCCAAGTATTTTGAGTTTTTTTGTCCGGTCCGTATTATCGCCGGTCACGCGGAACTGGAAAAAATACCGGAGATCCTGTCCCGCCTGGGGGCATCCCGGCCGATGATATTGACCGACAAGGGGGTTGCCGCGGCCGGTCTGGTCGATACCGTTCTCAGTGCTGTGGATGGGAACTTGAAAATCGGAACGGTGGAAGACGATGTCCCCGCGGATTCGGATGTGTCGGTAGTCAACCTGCTTGCGTCGACCTACCGGGAAAACGGGTGTGATGCCATTGTCGCAGTGGGGGGCGGATCCGTGATGGATACGGCCAAGGGCATCAATATCATTGTTTCGGAAAATGCGGATGACATCATGGATTTTGCCGGGGCCGGTTCCATCAAACGGCGGCTGAAACCGTTGGTGGCAATACCGACAACTGCAGGTACAGGGTCCGAAGTGACCCAGGCTGCCGTGATCGCCGACCATTCCAGGAATATTAAAATGCCATTTTCATCCGGCTTTTTATACCCGGACGCGGCCGTCCTGGATTCACGCATGACCTTGACCATGCCGGCCCACATTACGGCAGCAACCGGTATGGACGCCATGACCCATGCCATGGAAGCCTATTATTGCCTGGCCAAGAACCCTGTCAGTGATACCCATGCCCTGGCGGCGGTGAACATGATCAGCGAGAATCTGCTGCCGGTCCTGCGGGAACCTGACAACAGGCAGGGGCGCCTTGCCCTGGCGGTGGGTGCGGCTCTGTCCGGAGCAGCGTTCTCCAATTCCATGGTTGGAATGGTTCACGGCATCGGCCATTCCGTGGGCGGGGTCTGCGGCGTACCCCACGGTCAGTGTATGGCCATCGGGCTGCCTTACGGACTGGAATACAACCTGCACAAAATTGGGGCAACCGCCGGAGAACTACTGCTGCCCCTGGCTGGTCCGGAAGTCTATCAGGGAACATCTCCGGAACGCCGGCCATTTGCGGTTATCGAACGCATCCGCAAAATGAATCAGGACCTGTACGAAGCTACCGATAAACGCCACGCCCGTTTTTTCGGCGAAATCAAAAACCCCGACGGCAGTCAGGCCGTTCCGGAGAACAAAATTAGAGATATCGCCTCAAGATGCCTGGATGACGGGTCTTTTATCTTCAACCCGGAAGATCTCGATTACGAAGACATGCTGATGGTGGTGGAAGCGGCCTGGAAGGGTGTTCCGCTGGATCGCAAGCGTATCCGCAAAGGGTAGTCGTAGTGTCCGTCCACAAACGGCATTTTTTGGCCCGGAGCTGCGTTTTCACTCTTTTGAAATCCTCAATATAGCTCGCTATACCTCCGGTTTCAAAATCGCTCAGGCCTTGCTCCGAATCAAAATCTACCGTTTGTGGACGGACACTTATGGCATTTTTTGGCCCGGAGCTGCGTTTTCACTCTTTTGAAATCCTCAATATAGCTCGCTATACCTCCGGTTTCAAAATCGCTCAGGCCTTGCTCCGAATCAAAATCTACCGTTTGTGGACGGACACTATGTCGAAGACCGCAGGTCGATCTCGTAGCCCATGTCCCTCAGTCGCGCCACGATGGTTTTCAGGTGTTCTTTTCCACGGACCTCCAGTTCCAGATCAACTCTTGTGGCGTAAATGGGAATATCACCGAAATTCCTGTCGTGATAGATGTGCAGAACATTGGCTTCCAAGTCGGCGATAACCTTGAGGAGTCCGGACAGCGATCCGGGTATATCCGCCAGCCTTACGCCAAGATGCATCAGGCGGTCGCGCCGGAGCAATCCTTTATTGATGATGCGCCCCAGCAAGGGACTGTCGACATTGCCGCCGCTGATCACCAGCACCGTTTTGGCGGATCCGGAAAGTCTGAGAGAACCCTGCACAAGGGCCGCCAGCGGTACAGCGCCGGCACCTTCGGCCAGGATCTTTTTTTTCTCCAGCAGCATTAGAATTGCCGTTGCGATACTCTCTTCTCCGGCTGCTACGATATCATCCGCGAACATAGAGATCAGTTCGAAGGTCAGTTTTCCCAGCTGCTTGACATTGATGCCGTCCGCGATGGACGGCAGCGCCTCGACGGTAACAATCGATTTTTTACGCCAGGAAGCCACTGCCGCCGGGCAGGCTTCCGCCTGGACGCCGATCACCGACACCGAAGGCTTTATCGATTTAGCGGCCGCTGAAATACCGGATAAAAGCCCCCCGCCGCCAACGGGAACAACGATGTTGTCGACATCCGGCATTTCTTCCAGGATTTCCAGGGCGATGGTGCCCTGACCGAGGATAACGTCCGGATCGTCAAAGGGATGGATAAACAGCCTGCCTTCCGAGGCCAACGCCACTGCCCGTGCCAGGCTTTCCTCCACCGTATTTCCGGAAATAATCACTTCGCCCCCGTATTTTTTGGTTGCCTCCTGTTTGGTTATGGAGGCCCAGCGGGGCATGACAATTGTGGAGCGAATGCCGGCCTGGGTTGCCGCCAGGGCAACTCCCTGAGCGTGGTTTCCGGCCGATGCGGCTACGACTCCGGCAGCGCTGATAGCGTCCAAGTGCCGGTTGAGTTTGAGCGATGCGCCGCGGATTTTGAACGAACCGGTTCTCTGAAGGTTTTCAAGTTTCAGGTAGATTTCGGTCTCTAGCTGCTTGCTCAACAACGGCGCGTATACCAGGGGCGTTTTAATGATGTGGCGGCGGATCGTGTCTGCGGCCTTCCGGAAGTTGTCCGCCCGGAATGGATCGGGTGATTTCATTTCTGCTCCGTTTCGATTTTGTGCGGGTACGGCTGCCCTTACGAAAATTATAACCGGGGCGACAGAGGACATACCGGAAAATGTATCGGACGGCGGTATTATCCATAAATTGCGAATGGTATGCAAGTACGAATACTTTAGAACAGATACGGCTTCTCCCTCGCCGCCGCGTTCATGAAACACTCCGGCTTTTCAACGTAAGTGGCATTCAGGTTAAAATTGCAAAAATCGGGGTAAACTGATAATCGAAGAAAATAACAGCCCCATGCGTTTGTATTTGGGCGCGACCATCGAAAAAGGAGATACGCTATGCTGCAGGATGTGGAGATCTATCGGGATGAAAATGGGGTGGCCCACGTTTCCGGTTCGACAGAAGGCGAAGTCTACCGGGGTCAGGGGTACGCGCACGGAATCGATCGCGGGATGCAGATTGTTCTGATGCGGATTCTCGGACAGGGCCGGGCTGCGGAGCTGCTGGATGGCGGGGATGAAACCGTAGCTGTCGATACCTTTTTCAGGCGAATGAACTGGTCCGGAAACACGCGTTCACAGGTCGAATCCCTGCCGGAACGAACGCGGCGAAACCTGAAAAAGTATTGCGAAGGACTCAATCAGGCCTTGTCCCAAAAATTTCCCTGGGAAATGAAACTGCTGGGCATTGCCTTCGAACCATGGACCTGTGACGATTCGATTCTGATGACGCGGATGGTCGGTTACCTTACCCTTTCCCAGTCACAGGCGGAAATGGAGCGACTGCTGGTTGAAATGGTTCAGGCCGGTGTTCCCGACGATAAGCTGGAAGCGCTCTTTCCGGGAATTCTGGGCGGCCTGAATCGCGAGCTGCTGCAAAAAGTGACTCTGCCTGAACGCATCGTGAACCCGGCATCTTTGTGGGGGATCGCCGCCCCCCGGATGATGGCCTCCAATAACTGGGTGGTGGCTGGCAGCCGGACGAATTCCGGCCTTCCGCTGCTGGCCAATGATCCCCACCTGGAAATCAACCGCCTGCCGAATGTCTGGTATGAAATCACCCTTCGAATCGGTGAGCGATACGTCATGGGGGGATCCATGCCAGGTCTTCCGGGCGTAATGACCGGGCGTACGGATCGGGTAGCCTGGGGCGTCACATACGCTTTTGCCGATACCATCGATTCATGGATTGAGGAATGCCGCGACGGCAAATGCAGGAGAGGCGAGGACACGTGGGTTCCCCTGCAGGAGAGGATAGAGGTGATCCGGCGCAAAAAGAAAGATGAGATCACCGTACGGTTTTATGAAAACGAGCACGGCGTGTTAGACGGCGACCCCCATGAACCAGGATACTACCTGGCAACCCGGTGGGCAGCGGGAGATGTTGGCGCAGGTTTCATTGACAGGTTATTTGGTATACTTGACCTGAACACGGTGCCGGAAGCAATGAAACTGGTTGCGGGTATCGAGACGGACTGGAGCTTTGTACTGTGCGATGGCCTGGGCAATATCGGGTTTCAGATGTCCGGGAAGGTCCCTCTCCGGAAAGAAGGCGTTTCCGGCTTCGTACCATTGGAGGGCTGGGATGCGGGTAACGACTGGAAGGGATATATGGACGCCGAAGCGCTTCCTTCCTGTCTGAATCCCGAAAAAGGATTCTTTGTTACCGCCAACAACGACCTGAACGCCTATGGTCGCGAAAAGCCCATCAATATGCCCATGGGGCCATACCGTGCCGATCGGATTGCACAGTTGCTGGAAACCGGCGAAAAGCTGAGGGCTGACGATATGTCCGCCATCCAATCGGATCTGTATTCCCGGCAGGCGGAAGCGTTTATGAAGGTTATTGCCCCCCTGTTGCCGGACAGTCAAAATGGACGTATCCTGAAAGAGTGGGATTTATGCTACACAGCCGATTCCCTGGGAGCATGGCTGTTTGAAAGAATCTATCGTTTCCTTTACAGGGAAGTGTTCGGAAAAAACGGCATGGGAGAAGATGCGATCGATCACCTGTTTAACGAAACCGGGATTTTTATCGATTTCTATCTATGCTTCGACAGGGTTCTGCTGTCCGGCGACTCCGCCTGGTATAACGGGGAAGCCATGGAAAAAACCTATCGCCGCGTGATTTCGGCCGCTCTGGAAGCGGAGGCGCAAGCATGGGGCCGTGACCACCACTTTATCATGTCCCACCTCCTGTTCGGGGGGAAACTTCCTCGCTTTCTGGGATTTGACCGTGGCCCGATCCAGGGCAAAGGAGGCAGGGCCACCGTTCACCAGGGACAAATTTACCGGAGTGCCGGCCGGGTGACGACATTCATGCCTTCACTTAGAATGGTAACGGACATGCAACAGGCCGGTTACCGGTCCAGCCTGGCGGGAGGGCCATCGGACAGGCGCTTTTCCAGATTTTACTGCTGCGACCTTGATAACTGGCTGGCGGGGAAACTGAAAGCGGTTATGCCGGAGGCGTATCGAAAAGAAAAGTTCCCGTCCTGAGCGCCGGATGCGCGCATGGCGATTCCACCTTCATCAAGCGCGGCTTCGCAATCCCGCCTGCAGGAAAAGTATTTTTGCGGCAACTTCAGCGTCAATGGGGAATAGGCCCGTAATCAAAAACCACAGTTTTGAATAACCGGTTGTTTCGCTGAATTTATTTTGATAAGAATGCCTCCCACATACGGGTGGCAGCGCCGTGTATACCGGTTTGGACGCAAGAATTCCGCACCGGGCAGTCAACATCAAAAGGAAGGCTGATTCATGCAATGCTTCACAAGAGCTCTGTTTCGTTCAATCACCATTGTTGCCGCCGCTTGCGTGTGTATTTCGATATTGTATACGCCGGCAGCGGCCGCTGCAAAAGACACTTTACGGATTGCCCTTTTGCCCATCCTGGATTCACTGCCGTTTCATGTTGCCGAAGATCAGGGGTTATTTACAGAAGCGGGAGTTGCCGTTGAAGCCGTTCCGGTCGGCAGTGCCGTCGAAAGAGACCAGTTGATGCAGTCCGGCCATATCGACGCTATGCTTAACGAGATGGCCGGTGCGGCCAATTTCAACCGGGACAGGATCCGGGTGAAAATTGTCATGAATGCCCGTTCTGCGACACCGCAATCTCCGCTGTTTCGTATCCTGGCCGCACCCGGCAGCGATATCCGCTCGACAACCGACCTGAGCGGTGCATCCATCGGTATTTCCAGGAACACCATCATCGAATATGTCACCGACCGGCTGCTGGAAAAGGCAGGTATTGATCCATCATCGGTTCAGAAAAAATCGATACCGGTGATTCCGGAGCGGTTTCAACTGCTGATGAGCGCTCAGGTTGACACGGCGGTGATACCGGACCCCCTGGCGGCAAGTGCGCTGGCTTCCGGGGCAACCCTGATTGTGGATGACGGCGATTTTCCATTTTACAGCACCAGCGTCATCAGTTTCCGTGCGGATACCCTTACACAGAAACCCGAGGCGGTCCGCAAATTTGTCGCCGCCTGGTACCGGGCGGCGGAGATGATCAACCAGAATCCGGAAACCTACCGGGGTGTAATGCTGGAAAAAATCAGGGTGCCGGAAAACATCCAACAGACATTCCGGATACCGTCATATCCCGTAGATCAGGTTCCGCGCCGGGAGCAATGGCTGGATGTGATGACGTGGATGGTCGCCAAGCAATTGATTGAGAAACCGCTTCCCTATGCAGATTGTGTGACGGACGCATTTATCCGGAAGTAATCCTTTGCATCAACGGGCACAAATTTGTTTGGGATCAACCTTAACGTTGCAAAAGTCGGAGAGCTTCAGAGCCGCGGCGCCGAGGGAGAAGCCGTATCTGTTCTACTGCGATCCCTTGGCAACAAAGGATCTGGAGCTCTCCGGCTTTCCCGGAGGGT
>CAZKYZ010000081.1:0-11692 GCA_964557055.1 uncultured Desulfobacterales bacterium | reverse complement strand
AAATGCCGAGGCAGATGGTCAGAACCGGTGCGGCAGTTGCCTGCATGGAAACGGACAGGCCGGCGATGATGTTGGTGCCGTGACCCGTGGTGGATGCATCGGCCACGAATTTAACCGGGCCGTAAATGCCGGTGTAGTATTCGGTGATGATAACGATAAGCACGGTCAAAACCAGCCCTACCAAGGTAGAGTAGTAAATTGACATGGCGGAGATATCGCCCAGATCGCCCATATACTTGTTGCAGGCATAGTAGAAGGCGATTGCTGCGATGATAGCTGCTCCGAACATTCCTTTGTACAGGGCGCCCATGATGTATTCGCTTTTGCCCAACCTGACAAAGAAGGTCGCAATGATGGATGCGATGATGGAAATGGCACCCAGGATCAGCGGAAATTCAGTGGCCATAAGCACCTTGGGGAACAGCAGGTTGCCGAGCAGCATGGCCGCGACAGCGGTGATCGCGTATGTCTCGAACAGGTCGGCAGCCATACCGGCGCAGTCACCCACGTTGTCGCCGACGTTGTCTGCGATAACGGCCGGGTTTCTCGGGTCGTCTTCCGGAATTCCGGCTTCGACCTTACCCACCAGGTCGGCGCCCACGTCGGCACCCTTGGTGAAGATACCGCCGCCCAGACGGGCAAAGATCGAGATAAGGCTCCCACCAAACCCGAGGGCTACGAGAGCGATGACGGCTTCCCGGACGGGAACGCCCATGTTCAAAAGAATGGCGTAGAAACCGGCAACCGAGGACAGTGCCAGCCCGGCCACGATCATACCGGTTACGGATCCGCCCTTGAAGGCCATGGAAAGACCGGCGGCCATACCTTTTCTGGCAGCCTCAGCGGTCCTGACGTTGGCGATTACGGAAACCCGCATTCCGATATAGCCGGCCATGAAAGAGGCAATGGCACCAATCAGAAAACCAACGGCGGTTTTGGAGCCGAGGGTGAAAAAGATAATCACAAAAATAACGGCGCCGGTAGCCGCCATGCTTTTCGCCTGGCGGTTCAGGTAGGCAATCGCCCCTTCCTTGATTGCACCGGCTATTTCCTGCATTTTTTCGTTTCCTGCCGGGGCGGATTTAACGATGCCTGCGATGATGATGGCGTATACTACGCCAACAACTCCAATGAGTGCACATAACAATGGTAGATTGCTCGTTACTGCTTCCATTTTTCCTCCATCTTGATGATGTTAACTAGAAAAAACCTATTCCCGTTTATTAAACTGGTTCATACAATCCTGGATCTCTTGTGTCACAAAAGCATAAACCGCATTTCGGGACCTTTCAAGTACGACTTCCAGGGATTCAGATTCAGCTTGCATGAATTCCCCCAACACAAAATCGACGATATTGGTCACCGGTCCCGGTCGGCCGATTCCCATGCGCAGGCGAGCAAAATCGCCCCCACCAAAGGCGTCGACCATCGAACGTATTCCTCTGTGTCCGCCATCCCCTCCTTTCTGTTTTATTTTTATTCTTCCAAATGCAAGGTCGATATCGTCATGTACGACCATTATATCCGTTACGGCGATCCCGCTGCGGCCGGCAATGGCAAACACCGGAGGACCGCTGTTGTTCATGTACAGCATCGGTTTGACCAGCAGAGTCTCCACCCCCCCGATGTCCCCTTTGCCAACCCAGGCCTGGCCGCCTTTGAGATGCAACGGTATGCCGGTTTCGCGCGCAATACCGTCAATCACTAAAAAACCCGCATTGTGGCGACTGCGTCGATATTCCGGCCCCGGGTTCCCCAGACCGGCCACCAGGCGCCGGCGGTTGGTTTCAGTGCCCACCATGAAAACATTCCGGAACCAAAACCATGACGGTGTCTGGCTGCACCGGGTTATTTCTCAGCGGCTTCCTCGGTCTCTTCGGCTTTTTCACCTTCAGCCCCTTCAGCCAGTTCTTCGCCCTCTTCTTCCTCAATCTCTTCTTCCTCGGCAGCCTTGGGTGATCCGATAATGACCACGGTGAAGTTCACTTCGTGCGATATCTCGATATCGCCTTCCAGGACAATGTCCTTTACATGGATCGAATCTCCGATGTCGAGATCGGTGACATCTAGGACAATGCTCTCCGGAATGGCATTCGGCATGCAGTTTATTTCCAGCTCACGACGGATAATCTGAAGAATTCCACCTGCTTCGACACCAATTGACTTGCCGGTAACGATAATCGGCACGGTTGTGTCGATCTTGCGATCCATGGAAATTTCGTAAAAATCGACATGTTGCAGATCCCGGGACAGGGTTTTGCGCTGCAGTTCCCGGATCATGGCCGTCCGTGTATCACCATCATCAATCGTTACATTCAACAGCATCTGGCCGATGTTGGCACCTTTGAGTGCCTGCTCCAGTTCAACGGTGTCTATGGACAGATTGACGGGCTCTTTACCGGGGCCATACAAAACCGCCGGAATTCTTCCCTGACCGCGAAGAACCCGGGCGGGACCGTTTCCTTTGGTATCTCTTACTTTTGCGTTAATTTTTATTAAATCCAAAACTTACCCTCCTTGGGATTTTATTTTGTCATACACATCGCCGTGTAAAGCAATCGTTATACAAACAACGAGTGAACCGAATCACCCGTGTGGCTGCGAATAATGGCTTCTCCGACCAGTTCGGCAATGGACAGAACTTTGATCTTGCTGCAACCGGAAGCCTTCGCGGACAATGGAATCGTATCGGTAACGACAACCGTTTTCAAAGCCGAGTCGCAGATTCGTTCCACCGCCGGACCGGAGAGAACCGGGTGGGAAAAGCATGCATGAACTTCTTTGGCGCCCATCTTCATGAGGGCGTCGGTTGCCTCAACCAGAGTACCCGCTGTATCCGCCATATCGTCCAGGATCACGGCAACTTTTCCGGTAACATTGCCAATGACCGCCATGGCTTTGGCCTGGTTGGGTCCATCCCGGCGTTTATCGATAATGGCCAGCCCCGAATTCAGCCGCTTGGCAAACGCCCGGGCCCTTTCAACACCTCCGGCATCAGGGGAGACAATCACGAATTCATCCGGAAAGGCTACTTTCATATGTTCAATAAGAACGGGGGCTGCAAACAGGTTGTCCACCGGAATATCGAAAAAACCCTGTATCTGTCCGGCGTGCAGGTCCATGGTGATCAGCCGGTTGGCGCCCGCGGTGGTCAGCAGGTCGGCCACCAGTTTGGCGCTGATGGGCACCCTGGGCGCCACCTTGCGGTCTTGTCGGGCGTATCCGTAATACGGCATGACCACCGTAATACGTTTGGCGGATGACCGTTTCATGGCGTCGATCATCAGCAGCAATTCAATAAGATTGTGATTCACCGGATTGCAGGTAGACTGAATCAGGAAAATATCCTGCAGCCTAACGTTTTCAGTGATTTCTATCTGCACTTCCCCATCGCTGAAAGTGCCCACCTTGGCCCCCCCCAGGGAAACATTCAGGAAGCTGCAGATTTTCTGCGCCAGTTCCGGGTTCGAATTGCCTGAAAAAATTTTAAAATCGATCATACCAAAAGTAATCCGTCATTTCCAGCGGCACCGGCAACGGTACCTTTGTTTGGCTGGGGCGGGAGGATTCGAACCTCCGAATGCAGGAACCAAAGTCCTGTGTCTTACCGCTTGACGACGCCCCAAAAATAAAAAGAACTGCATCCGTTTCCAGATCGATCCCTCAAACAAGCAAACGGGTAACAAACACCTGCCAATGTTGAACAGCCGCCAATACCTTCATGGCGGCACCAGCCCGTGATCGCTCAGCGAACAACCCAAAAACAGAGGAACCGCTCCCGGAAACGAGGATTCCATCGGCGCCAACTTGTGATAAGGCCTTATTAATCTTACTGATTTCGGGGCACAGCACCCTGGCCGGCGCTTCGAGATCATTTACCAGATCTCGAGGAATTTGGAATTCGCCGGCCTTAAAAGTGAAATAACTATTTTTTTTTTTGTTTTTTGTCAATCCATATTTCAGTTTTTTATATACCGCGGCCGTGGAAAGGGGAATCCCCGGATAAACAATAACAACCGGCAATCTTTTCAGCCCGTTAAACACCAAAAGCCGTTCCCCGATACCGGAAGCCAGCGCCGGCCGCTGGAGGATAAAAAAGGGTACATCCGCACCGATTTTAACGCCCATCCGCATCAATTGATCGGGACGGAAAGGATACCCGTAAAATTGGTTCAGGCCCAGCAGAACGCTGCCGGCATTGCTGCTCCCGCCTCCCAGGCCGGCACCCACCGGGATTTTTTTTTCGATGGATATCGCCACGCCTTTCGCTTCGGCATGGGCATCCCGGAACAGGCGGGCCGCCTGATAGGCCAGATTGGTCTCATCCTCTGGAATGGCGGGGTTTGAACAACGTACGGAAATATCAGCCCGGTTGAAAGTGAGCCGGATGGTATCATAGATGCCCACCGGGCACATGAGGGTATCCAAAAGGTGATAACCATCGGACCGCCGACCGACCACATGCAGGCAAAGGTTTATTTTTGCCGGCGACTTCAGCTTCATTTCCGGCCGGTCAGCCGCATTCCCGCACATAAATAATTCTAAGGTCATATAGAATATTCTTGAGCATGCCAGCCTCATCCTTATCCAGATTTCCTTTGGTTTTTTCCTCCAGCATCGCAAGGATGTCGATGGTCTGCTTGGCCAGGGTAAGATTTTTCGCCTTTTCATCGGTGGCCGGATCGGCAATCTGCCCGAGGTGGACCAATACAGCGGAATTCAATGAAAAAACAAATGTGGCAAAATCGATCTTCGGAAACCGCGTTTCGGCACCGGATTTCACCTTTTCCGTCCGGTCCTTCGGGGAGTGGCCGGCATCCCCCGAAGCGGGATCATTTTTCATGATAGAATCCTTTTCGTCAGACATCTGTTATCTCCTTTTGCCGGTTACGGTTTTAAAACTCGAGGAGGGTTACCGACTTCACCAGCGGCAGATCCAAAAGTTCTTTTTGGACTGCTGCCGGAATGTGTGTATCCGATTTTAAATAGATAATATTGCTGTCACCTTCCAGTTCCTGGCCCACGTGCATTCTGCTGATATTGATCTTGTTCTTGCCCAGCGTCGCGCCGATGCTTCCGATGGCGCCGGGGCGATCCTGATTGTAGATCAGTGCCAGGTGTCCCTGGGGGATCAGTTCAAGCCGGAAATTATTAATGATGACGATCCTGGGGTCGTTTTTGCCGTAAATGGTCCCGGAAACGATATTGGTTGTCCCGTTTCCGGTTACGCTCATGGTGATCAGGTTGACATAGTCTTCCGACTCGGAGGTTGATGTCTCCGACACCTTGATACCTCTTTCCTGGGCAAGAATATGAGCGTTGACAAAATTAACATCGTCTTTGACCACCGGGGTAAGCAGTCCTTTGAGCGCGGCGGTGGTAACCGGGGAAAGGTCGAGATCGAAGAAATCGCCCGTATATTCAATTTCCACGGCTCTCACCGGGTCGCTGATCAATTGCGCCTGCAGGTGGCCGATATGTTCAGCCAGTTGCAGATATGGCCCCAGGCGACGATGCAGTTCACCGGTAACGGAAGGCGCGTTGACCGCATTAACAACCGTATCGTGTAAAAGAAAGTTGATTATCTGATCCGCCACCGCAACAGCAACATTGGTCTGGGCTTCCCGGGTGGATGCCCCCAGGTGCGGGGTGCAGATAAAATTGTCAAACTCGAAAAGCGGGGAGTTGCCGGGAGGTTCCGTTGCAAAAACATCCAGGGCGGCTCCGGCCACCTTGCCGGATTTCATGGCATCGTAGAGATCGGCCTCGTTCACAATCCCGCCGCGGGAACAGTTGATGATCATGACCCCGGGTTTCATCTTTTCAAAGGCATCGCAATTTAAAAGATCGGTGGTGTTTTTCAGTTTGGGCACGTGGATGGTAATATAGTCGGCCCGCTCATACAGCTCGTCGAGGGTGACATATTCATGCCCCGCCTTCTGAATCATCTCGGGTGTGACAAACGGGTCGTACACAATCACTTTCATCTTGAGTCCCCTGGCACGGTTCGCGACGATGGAACCGATTTTGCCGTGCCCGACGACACCGATGGTTTTGTTAAAAATCTCCCGCCCCTGAAGTTTTTTCTTCTCCCACTTTCCCTGTTTCAGCGTAATGGTACCCCAGGGGATATTTCGGGTCAGGGCCATCATCATGGCAACGGCATGCTCGGCGGTGGTGATCACATTCCCGTCCGGCGTGTTCATGACAACAACACCGTGTTTGCTGGCCGCAGGGATATCCACATTGTCCAGGCCGATGCCGGCACGTCCCACCACCTTCAGCCGGGATGCCTTTTCGAGCAGGCTTTGGGTCACCTTGGTTGCACTGCGGATCACCAGGCCGTCATAATCCCCAATGATCCCCTCCAACTCTTCCGGAGAAAGGCCGGTTTTTACATCCACCTCGATTCCTTCCTGCTCCTTAAACATCTGAATGCCAATCTCCCCCAGAATGTCACTAACCAGAACCTTCATACTTCTCCTCCGTCTAATTATGGACACGACGTCAAATTATAAGGTTTACGAAATTACGTAATCTATCAGATCTGTTTTGGGGATTCAAGCATTAGAACATAATATCTTTTTATAGACCAAATCGTGATGGTAAACCTGTTTTTCTCTGCCCGTGTACTTTGCCCTATGCGCCTATCCCTGTGTATGTGACTAATATTATTACGAATGACAAAATTACAGCGTATGCAGATGTCGGCAATTTTGTATTGATAATTGACAAGACAGGCGTTTTGATCTATTTTTTTTAACCAAACGGTTAAACCGTATGGTTAGAATAGGACCGGTTGCGGTACGCATACCGTTCTTGCGTGCCTATGAATGGAATCGCCCGGCCTGGAAACAACAAACAGGTAGAAAAAGAAAAAAGGATGAGCCAGACAACCAAGCAGCGCATTCTGACGGCAGCCACCCAGATCTTTTCAGACCATGGTTTCAATGGCGCCCGCATGGATCGGATCGCTGCAGAAGCCGGTGTCAATAAAGCCTCAATCTACTATCACATCGGCCCCAAGCAAGCCCTGTATGCAGCTGTGCTTCACACCGTTATGCGCAATTCGGCAGCGCGTTTAAAGAAACGCATCTCCGCCGACCTGCCGCCGGAAAAAAAACTGGCCCTTTACATCCGAAATTTCATTCAGGTAGTCGAAGATAATCCCCTGATTCCTCCCATCGTTCTGCGGGAACTTGCTTCCGGCGGTAAGGATTTCCCCTCCATTGTGATCGAAGAGTTTATGAAGACCATCTCCCTGCTGGAAGGCATCCTCTCCGAAGGTGCCGATCGGGGTGTTTTCAACAGCATGAATCCCCTGCTCCTGCACCTGATGATCGTCGGACCGGCGGCCCTCTATAACCGGGTCCGCCGTGCGGCGTCCAACCGTCCGGATATTCCGCCCGACGTACTGTCTTCCGGGATATTGGCGGAACGCCTCGATGAGGTGCTGGTTCCGCGTATTCTCGCTATCGTCCGGAAATCCGCCACTCCGGCACAAGACAGGAACCGCCCATGACTTCCCTGCGCATTGGCATCGAGCAATGGTTCGAGAAATATGCACGCTTTGTCTACCGTCACCGTTTAGCGGTTCTGGCAGTTGTCGTCCTGACCGTCACGCCGATCATTGCCCAAATCCCCAAACTCACCATAGACACATCAACGGAGGGTTTTCTGCATCAAAACGACCCTACCCTCAAAAGCTACAATGCTTTCCGAGACCAGTTCGGCAGAGATGAAGTTATCATAGTCGCCCTGCGCCCGACCAACGTGTTCAGTCTGCCGTTTTTGTCGCGGTTGCGGGACCTTCACCGGGAATTGGAAGAGAAGGTGCCGCACGTCGATGAAATCACCAGTCTCGTCAATGCGCGCAACACTCGCGGCGAAGGAGATGAACTGATCGTCGAGGATTTTCTGGAAACCTGGCCACAATCGGAGGCGGACCTGGAAATCCTCCGGCAGCGCGCCCTTTCCAACGACATGTACCGAAATATTCTCCTCTCTCAAGACGGCACCTTCACAACCATCGTGATTCGCACCCATAGCCGCTCCGCGGAGGGAGAACCGCATGATCTGCTGGACGGCTTTGAACCGGCGCTAAAGACAGCAGCGACGCACAACGTTCCGAACGCCCCGCCGCTATATCTGTCCGACCGCGAAAACAGCGAAGCCGTGCTGGCAGCCGAAACCATTGCCGGCAGATATGCCGACGATTCAACCGCTGTTTATGTTGCCGGTTCGCCGGTGGTTACCCATTTTCTCAAACAATCCATGATGTCGGATATGCGAAAATTCATGCTGCTGGCCGTCGCCACAGTTGCGATCTTTCTGTTTGTCATGTTTCGCAGGATCTTCGGCGTTGTGCTGCCTCTTCTCATTGTAATCCTTTCCCTGGCAACCACCCTGGGATTCATGGCTGTTCTCGGGGTACCCCTCAAAATCCCCACCCAGATTCTGCCTTCCTTCCTGCTGGCTGTGGGGGTGGGTACATCGGTCCACATTCTGGCGATTTTTTACCAGCACTTTGAAAAAAGCGGCGACAAAAAAGAGTCTATCGCCTTTTCACTAGGTCATTCCGGCCTGGCCGTCGTCATGACCAACGTAACGACAGCCAGCGGCCTGCTATCCTTTTCCACGGCAGGGGTGGCTCCCATCGCCGATCTGGGTATCTTCTCCGGCATCGGCGTGATGCTGGCTTTCCTGTATACGCTGGCCCTGCTCCCTGCCCTCTTGGCCCTCCTACCCATCAAAAACAGGCGCAACCAACCAACAGCCGGAACGGATGCGGTGATGGACCGTTTTCTTGATGGCGTGGCTCGCGTAGCCACCGGCAACCCCAAAAAAATCTTGGCGGTCAGCGCCATCCTGATGGTGTTCTCTCTGGTGTTCGCCGGCACCATCCGGTTTTCTCACTTTCCCCTGGCCTGGTTTCCCCGCAACAATCCCATCCGCATCGCCACTGAATCCATGGATGAATCCCTGCGCGGTACCATGAATGCCGAAATTATTATCGACACCGGTATTGAAAACGGCCTGTACGAACCGGATCTGCTTAACCGCATGGACCGTGCTGCTGAGTATCTGCAAGCCATAAAAATAGGCGATCTGTTTGTCGGGAAAGCCTGGTCGCTCAATGCCATCGTAAAGGAAATCAACCAGGCCTTGAATGAAAACCGTGCCCGTTTTTACACCATCCCCCAGAATCGCGACCTTGTCGCCCAGGAACTGCTGCTGTTTGAAAACAGCGGATCCGACGATCTTGAGGATGTCGTCGACAGCCAGTTTTCCATGGCCAGACTCACGATCAAATTCCCCTTCAAGGACGCCGTTTTGTATGGAAAATTTCTCAAACAGATCGAAGCGTACTTCGACCGGAACTTCCCGGATGCGGAGGTGACCGTTACCGGGATGATGGTACTTCTTTCCCGAACCCTCAGCAATGCCATCTACAGTATGGCCAAAAGCTACCTGATCGCCCTGGTGATCATCACTTTTCTGATGATGGTTCTCATCGGAAGGGTCAGAATAGGCATGTTGAGCATGATACCGAACCTGGCGCCTATCCTCCTGACCATGGGGGTGATCGGATTTTTCTCGATTCGCATGGATCTGTTCACCATGATGGTGGCCAGCATCGCCATTGGACTGGCAGTAGACGACACCATCCATTTCATGCACCATTTCCGGAGATATTATGACGAAACCGGCGATCCACAAAAAGCTGTGTACCTGACCCTGCGCACCACCGGCCGGGCCATGCTGGTGACGTCCATCGTCCTGTCGCTGGGGTTTTTTATTTATGCGTTTGCAACCATGAGTAATATGGTTAATTTCGGGATGCTGACGGGGTTTACAATCGTCATGGCACTAGCCGCGGACTACCTGATTGCCCCGGCACTGATGATGGTGTCGCATGAGCGTAAAGCGCCGGCATTGAAAGCAGAGAGAAGATAGGACCTCAAAACCTTTTTATTTCGAATTGCGAATTTAGAATTTAGAAAACGAGGGAAAGATCTAAACAGAAGGGCAGTAAGTAGTGAGTAGGAAAAGATAAACAGCAGGATTCGAGGGGTCAAGGGGTCGGGTGAAAAGCATAGAGCAGTAAGTAGTAAATGGTGAGCAGGGGGTTGGTTCATAGCTCATGGCTCATGGTTGATGGCGGTAAGCATAGGGCAGGCTGTAGGCTGTTAGCAACGAATTAACGAATTAACGAAACATGGATTGCGAAAACAAGAAAAAGACAGTAAGTAGTAAATGGTGAGCAGGCTGAAGGCTATTGGGCTGAAGGCTGTTAGCAACAAATTAACGAATCACCCAATTCACGAATCAACGAAACCTGGATTGCGAATTGCGAAAATAGGGAAAAAGGACAGTATGGAGAGAAAAAACAGATGGATAAGCCACGAATAGGAAGACGGGAGTATGTTCTAAGCGCTATGCCTTTGCCCTTCCTACTTACTACTCACTGTTTACTGTTCTTCGCCCTATGCTCTCTGCCCTATGCTCTCTGCCCTATGCTCTATGCACTTTGCTCTATGCCCTATGCTCCATGCTCTTTGCCCTATGCGCCATGCGCTTTGCACTTTGCGCTATGCTCTCTGCTCCATGCTCTATGCTATGAATCATGAACCAAAAACCGGAGGAATTTATGAAAAAAGTATCGGCTGTTTTGATCATCCTTTTTAGTGCTGCAGGTCTGATGTTTCCCTCAGCCGGTTTAGCGGAAGACCCCGAAGCTCGTACGATCATGGAGAAGGTGGATGCCAGGGACGACGGTGACCGGCAAACGGCGAACATGGAGATGGTCCTGATCGATAAAAACGAAAAAGAACGGCTTCGTAAAATCGCCTCCTTCGGCATGGACAAGGGCGAAGATAAGCTGCGCCTCATGTTCTTTATCCATCCGGCTGATGTGAAAGACACCGGATTTTTGACCTATGATTATGACGATCCCGGAAAAAACGATGACCAGTGGCTCTACCTGCCGGCCCTGCACAAAACAAAGCGGATCGCTTCATCCGACAAGAGCGGCAGTTTCATGGGCTCCGACCTCAACTACTCGGACATGACCTCCCGCGACCTGGATGAATACGTTTACACCTTTTATGACCCCGCCAAAAAGGAAACCGAGGTCAATGGAATCAAAGTATGGGTGATCCTTTCCATACCAAAAGCCAAGGAGACCATCGAAGAAACCGGCTATACCAAATCGGTTCTTTTCGTTCGGCAGGATAATTATTTCGTCGTTCGAGCTGTAAATTGGGAGGAAAAAAAGGGGTACACCAAATATATGGATGTAAAATCCCTGGAGCAAATCGACGGCATCTGGGTGGCCACCCAAATGCAGGTTACCCGCAAACAGGGAACGACCACTGTTCACAAAACGATCTTGAACCTTAAAAATGTAAAGTTCAACCAGGAAATGGAGGAAGACCTGTTTTCTATTCGGCGTCTTGAAATGGGGCTTTAACAGAAAACATGTCACGATTTTGGGTGGATACCCGCATTTTTTACGTCCAACAAATCATTTATCAGCCAATGTACCCGACTCAAGACCAAACTGACCGAACGCATCAAACACCGGGCGGATGTTTCCGAACGGTGCTGCTCGTCCTTTGCTGGCTGTGTCTGGTCGTAGGATGGGTCGTGCCGGAGATGGTCCTGGCAGCCGACGAGCAGCCGTCGCTGG
>CAZKYZ010000080.1:0-11755 GCA_964557055.1 uncultured Desulfobacterales bacterium | reverse complement strand
CGGTACCGGCCGGCGCTACATCAAAGCCCTCTTTCACCTCAAGGGAGGTATTGGTAACGTCGTCGGTAATGCCGACGGTGAAGTGGTTCTTCGGTCCGGTGGCATACATGTTGTCGTATATGGCTTTTACCATACTCGGATTGAATTCCTTAGAACCCAGACCGTAGCGGCCGTTAACCAGCGTGGGCATGTCGCCTCTTTCCATAAAGGCGGTACAGATATCCTGATAAAGTGGATCACCAGGGGCACCAGGTTCCTTGGTGCGGTCGAGCACGGTGATTCGATCGGCGGTAGCCGGGATGGCGGCAAACAGGTGTTCCGCCGAAAACGGCCGGTAGAGCCGGACCTTGACGAGGCCGACATCCTGCCCCTGTCGGGCAAGATAGTTGACTACTTCTTCTATGGTTTCACAGGAAGACCCCATGGAAACGATAACGCGGCTGGCTTCCGGATCCCCGACGTAGTCAAACAGCTTGTACGGCCGGCCAGTGAGATTTCCGACTTTTTTCATATAGTCGCCCACGATGGATGGAATGTCCTCATAGAACGGGTTGGCCGCCTCACGACCCTGAAAGTAAATGTCCGGATTCTGGGCGGTTCCCCGCAGCTCCGGTCGTTCCGGGTTCGCTCCGCGGGAGCGGAAATCTTCCACCGCTTCCCAGTTCACCAGAGCGGCCATGTCTTCATAGTCGATCATTTCAATTTTCTGGATTTCGTGAGAAGTCCGGAAACCGTCAAAGAAATGCAGGAAGGGAACACTTCCTTCGATGGCGGCCAGGTGGGCCACCAGGGCCAGGTCCTGAGCTTCCTGAACGGAGGCGGACGCCAGCATGGCCCAGCCGGTCTGGCGGACAGCCATTACGTCCTGGTGATCTCCGAAAATCGACAACGCGTGGCCGGCGATGGCACGCGCCGTCACATGAAAGACGCCCGGCAGAAGTTCACCGGCGATTTTGTACATATTCGGGATCATCAGCAGCAGTCCCTGGGAGGCCGTGAACGTAGATGTCAGGGCGCCGGCTGCCAGGGAACCGTGAACCGAAGCGGCGGCACCGGCTTCAGATTGAAGCTGCCGCACCAGCATTGATTGACCGAAGATATTCTTCCGCCCGGTTGCCGCCCATTCGTCAGCGATTTCTCCGATGGGGGAAGAGGGGGTTATCGGATAAATCGTGGCAACGTCGCTCATGGCATAAGCTACATGGGCGGCCGCTGTATTTCCATCGACGGTTTTCATTTTTTTTGCCATCACTTTACTCCTTTAATAAATGATATAGAAAACACCACTGTGAGCGCGGCTAAATCTTATTCAATGAATCGAATTTGGCAGACTATTGTATAGAAAGTTCTTTGTAAAGGAAAAATACACAAAAACTCAGTTTAGGATGCTTGTTTCCGATTGTCAAATAATTGTACGGAATCCATGGACAATCGGGTGAATCCTCTTTTCGCGGCGAACAGGATTACAACAATCCTTCGAAGAAATCGTTGCCCTTGTCGTCCACCAGAATAAACGCCGGGAAATCTTTTACCGTAATCATGAAAATCGCTTCCATGCCGAGCTCTTCATATTCCAGGATTTCCACGCTGGTGATACATTCCTTACCGAGGCGGGCGGCTGGGCCGCCAATGGAGCCGAGGTAAAAGCCACCGAACTGCCTGCAGGAATCGGTTACCTGTTTGGAGCGGTTGCCCTTGGCCAGCATTACCATGGAACCGCCTTTTGCCTGGAAGATCGGTACATAGGGGTCCATGCGTGCGGCGGTGGTGGGACCAAAAGAGCCGGATGCTCTCCCCGGGGGTGTTTTGGCCGGGCCCGCGTAATAAACAATGTGGTTTTTGAAATAACCGGGCAGATCTTCGCCGGCATCCAGGCGTTCTTTGAGTTTCGCGTGAGCAATATCCCTGCCCACAACGATTTTGCCGGTGAGCAGCAGAGGCGTTGCCACCGGATAGGTGGAAAGAATTTCACGGATCCGGTCCATGGGCTGATTCAGATCAAGTTTGACGGCTTCAGATTCATCTGTCTTGATTTCCGGGAGGTATCGGGCAGGGTCGGTTTCCAGTTTTTCCAAATAGATGCCGCCGGCCGTGATCTTGGCCTCAATATTTCGATCGGCACTGCAGCTGACCCCAATCCCGATGGGGCATGATGCTCCATGGCGGGGCAGGCGGATAACCCGGACATCCAGGCAGAAATACTTGCCGCCGAACTGGGCGCCGATACCGAGTTTCCTGGATATCTCCAGGACTTTTTTTTCGGTTTCCAAATCCCGGAAAGCATGCCCACCTTCGCTGCCCGCAACCGGCAGATTGTCGAGATAGCCGGCGGACGCCAGTTTGACGGTTTTGAGGTTGAGCTCCGCCGAGGTTCCGCCGATGGCAAAGGCCAGATGGTAGGGCGGACAGGCCGCCGTGCCAAGAGATTTCATTTTGGCTTTCATAAAGTCGAGCAGGGTGTCCGGATTGAGGACGGCCTTGGTTTCCTGAAAAAGATAGGTTTTATTGGCTGACCCTCCTCCTTTGGCAATGAACAGGAACTTGTAGGCCTCGCCGTCAACCGCATGTAGATCGATCTGGGCCGGGAGATTGCAGGCCGTGTTTTTCTCGGAATACATGGTCAGCGGTGCGTTCTGGGAATAGCGCAGGTTTGTAAGGGTGTAGGCGTTGAAAATACCGCGCGCCAGCGCTTCTTCATCGTGGCCGCCGGTCCATACCTGCTGGCCCTTTTTCCCCATGACAATTGCCGTACCGGTGTCCTGGCAAAGAGGGTATTCTCCCGCCGCGGAGATAACGGCGTTTTTGATCATTTCCAACGCGACCAGGCGGTCGTTTCCGGAAGCTTCGGGATCCGCGAATATATTCGACAGCAACCGAAGGTGGCTGGGCCGCAGCATATGGGAAACATCCTTGAAAGCCTGTTCCGCCAGCAGGGTGAGCCCTTGCGGTTGAACGGTTACGATATTTTTTTCCGCGAACGTGGATGAAGAGACGAAATCCGTCGTCAGCAGACGGAAATCAGTCGAATCCGGCCCCAGTGGGAACAGATCCGTGTAAGTAAAATTGATCATGGTGACCTTCTCCTTTACGAATGTTTCTGGTTGCGGCTCTTTCCAAGATAAAGGGGTCTCCGATACCTGTCAAGGGTATTGGCGGAAACAGACGATGCTTTTTTGCCGATGGAAAATCAGGTAAGCATGTTGAAGACGGACAGCACGACCAGGAGCATTGATAAAGTGAACCCGATGGTACCGAAGAAGCGGGGAAATCGGAATATCAAATTGTCCGGTCCGTAGCGAAAAGCATTCAGTCGGTCGACGATGGGCTGGGTTGGCAGGGAGGAGTTCAGGGCCTTCTCCATGGCTGCCAGTTTTGCCGGTGCGAACATCAGCAGCAGGCCGGTAATGAATCCGGCGGTCGCACCCATCTTGCAGGCAGTCACAATCGTCTGGAGAAACAGTTCGTTGAAAAAGTCATTGTCCGGAAAAAAACGGAATGTGGAAAGCAGCCGATGGAAATCCAGCTCAATAAATAGAAAAAACAGCACAAAAACGGATGCCAGCAGCAGGGCGGCCCCCATGATAAGGTGGTGGTTGAAAACAAATCGATCCAAATGAAAAGATTTGTCCAGCATCGCCAGATTTTTTTCCATACCGACGCTTTTGTTCACCATGTTCCCTGCGGATTTCACCCCGGAAGGGGTCACCAGCAGGAACACGGAAAGAGCGACTCCAGCCAGGCCGAAAACAAGAGTTATAATGTCGAGTGAGCGAAGCAAGATTTCTATCAGGAGATCCATAAGCATCCTTTTTCTAGGGTGTTTTCCACACCTCTGCAAATCGATACGAAATTCGGCATCCAGCTGAAATTTTAGCAGAGGCCAAATCAATGTGTCAATTTATTAGAATGGTTGACCATGAGAACTGACTGATATAGATACAGAAACAATACTTGAATATACGATGGCATAAATGACAAAACATGTCATTTACGGGCATAAGTGCCGATATTGCTATGTTATCGGGAGGCGCCCCCCCCATCGGCACCGGATCACTGGATGTAAATCGAAAAGATTGCCATGAACCTGATCACGATTACCATTCTCACGGCTATTCTGGCCAACCTGCTGCTGACGGTCTATGCCGACCACCTGAACCTGAAGGCACTCAAGCCGGAAGTCCCCCGCGAATTCAATACGTTGTATGACCCCAAACGGTACCGGCTGTCCCAGGAATACCTCCGGGCCAACACGGTTTTCGGGTGGGTGTCCGGTATTGTTGATCTCACAGTCCTTTTGGTGTTCTGGTTCTGCGGTGGGTTTGCCCTTCTGGATGAATGGGTCCGGTCCTGGGGCCGGGGCGAACTGTTTTCAGGCCTTATCTACATCGGCGTGCTTGCGTGCTTGAAGTTTCTGTTGTCCATTCCGTTTTCTGTGTATGTCACTTTCGTTATTGAGGAGCGGTTTGGGTTTAACCGGACAAGCGTGCCGACCTTTATTTTCGACCTTGTAAAACAGCTTTGCCTGTCTGTTCTGATTGGGGGACCCCTGCTTGCCGGGGTCCTCTATTTTTTTCAAACGGCGGGCCGGAATGCCTGGTGGGTTTCATGGATGGTGGTAACTGCTGTTGTGCTGCTGCTGCAGTATATCGCTCCCACATGGATCATGCCGCTTTTTAATCGGTTCACTCCGTTGGCGGATGGTAAACTCCGCAATGCCATCCTGCAATATGCCGATTCCATTGATTTTTCGCTGGATAATGTATTTCTGATGGACGGCAGCAAACGGTCCCGCAAGTCCAACGCCTTTTTTACCGGGTTCGGCCGGCACAGGCGTATCGTTCTTTTCGATACGCTCGTGGAACAATTGACGACGGATGAACTGGTGGGGGTTCTGGCCCATGAAATGGGGCATTACAAAAAAAAACATATTTTCAAAATGATGCTGCTCGGTGTGATCCAGATGGGTGTCCTGTTGTTTTTACTGTCGCTGTTCATCTCCAGCCGGATGCTGTTTGAAGCTTTTTTTATGCCGGCCCCCCGTGTTTATGCCGGGCTGGTGTTTTTTATGATGCTGTATGCGCCCATTGATCTGTTTGTAAGCCTTTTGGTGCAGATGGCCTCACGCCGAAACGAGTTCGAAGCCGACCGTTTTGCCGTCGCAACCACGCGTAACCCGTCGTCAATGGCCGGCGCTTTGCGGAAATTGTCGACCAGCAATTTGTCCAACCTGAATCCTCATCCTCTTTATGTGTTTCTGCACGATTCCCACCCACCTGTGCTGGAACGGATCCGGGCCATGGAACAGGCGCATGTTACCCCAAAAGTGCTTAACTCTTGACACAACCGGCACTTTTTCTTACAATTATTAATTATTAAAAAATTATGTCAACACCGCCTGATCCTTATTGCCAGGATTTTTATATTTGTTTCATTTGGATGACAAAATCATCCCTTGAATAATCTGTTTTTTGTCCAGCAACCGATGCGCAGCCGGCGAGGGGAAGGACATACCGATGATGAAAATGTTTACAGCCAGTTTTTCGAAGCGGCGAATGCGCTTGCTGTGGACCCTGGTCGGCTGTTTTCTTTTGGTTGGCACGAGCGGTTGTTCTTTCTATATCCGTTCCGCCACCGGAGATTTGACCAAAAATCTAAAGATGGCTATTCTGGACAACGACGACCCGGCAACGGTGGAAGCCGGAGCTCCCGCATATCTCCTGTTAATCGACAGCCTTGCCGCCAGTGACCCTGAAAATGCGGAACTCGCTCGGGTGGCGGCGACCTTGTACACGGCCTATTCGGATGTTTTCGTGTCCGATGACAGCCGGCGCCAAAAACTGACCCGCAAAGGGCTCGATTATGCATTGCAGGCCGCCTGCCTCCAGCGGAGAGAATCCTGCGATCTTCGCGAAACGGCGTTTGAGACCTTTACCGCAAACGTTCAATCAATGACTGGAAAGGATCTGCCCACGCTCTATACCCTCGGGGTTGCCTGGGCCGCCTGGATCCAGGCCAGAAAAGGGGATTGGGATGCAGTGGCTGAGTTGCCGCGGGTGTCGTTGATTATGACCCGTGTCCTTCAGCTGGATGAGGGTTGGGAAAAAGGGAGTGCCCATCTGTACCTCGGGGTTTTGGATGCCCTGCTGCCGCGTTCCATGGGCGGCCGGCCGGAAGTAGGCCGACAGCATTTCGAGCGCGCCATTGAATTGTCAAAAGGGGAGAACCTGGCCGCCAAGGTTATTTACGCCCGCCTGTACGCCCGTTCTGTCTTTAATCGGGAGTTGCACGACCGGCTTCTTCGTGAAGTTCTTGAAACAGGCCCGGAAGCGCCGGGGTTCACCCTTTCGAATGTGCTTGCCCAAAAAGAGGCCGAAAAGCTGTTGGCCGGATCAGCGGAATATTTTGAGTAAAAATGAAGATGACAAAGCGCTTGTTAATGCAACAGTCCTATATCATCGGAGAATCGATATGAGGAAGATCATATGGTGGTCCCTGCTTGCGATACTGCCGGCACTATTGATTGCCGGAAATGCCTCGGCTGTGAGGATAAAACTTGCCACGCTTTCTCCCGAAGGGTCCGTTTGGATGGAGAAAATGAATGCGGGCGCCGACGAAATCGCTCGTCAGACGGATAACCGGGTGGAATTCAGATACTACCCCGGCGGAGTGATGGGATCCGATGCGGCGGTGATGCGCAAAATCAAAATCGGTCAACTCCAGGGCGGCGTATTTGTGGCCGGAAGCCTCTCCGATGTTTATTATGACAGCCAGATTTATGCCCTTCCGTTCGTATTCCGTTCGTTTGATGAGGTCGATTTCGTCCGCAAGGAGCTCGACCCCATTATCATGGACGGCTTTGAAAAGGGGGGTCTGGTAACGTTCGGGCTGGCCGGCGGCGGGTTTGCCTATGTCATGTCCGACACGGCCATTGAGACGGTCGAGGAAATGCGGTCGAAGAAAGTCTGGATTCCGGACAACGACTCAACCGCGGCGGCGGCAGTCAAGGCTTTCGGGGTAACCCCGATACCGCTGCCCCTCTCCGATGTTCGGGCGGGATTGCAGACGGGCCTTATCGATACGGTCACAACCTCCCCCATCGGCGCGCTAGTGTTGCAGTGGCACACCCAGGTGAAATATGTGATGGATGTGCCATTTTTATACCTGTACGGCATCATGGCTGTGGATAAGCAGGCATTCGACAGGCTGTCCCCAGAGGACCAGGCCGTTGTCCGCACAGTAATGGGGGCTGTTTTTAGCGATATCGGCAAAAAAAACAGCGAGGACAACACCAACGCCCTTACGGCAATGCGGAACCAGGGCATCGAATTTGTTCAACCCCCGCCGGAGTCCATCCGGGAATGGCGGCACATGGCGGAAACGCTGCCCGACGACCTGATCAAGGAGGGCAAACTTTCCCGTGAGATGTTCGTAAAACTGCAGTCGCTGCTTACGCAATTCCGGTCTGCCAACTGATGCCCACGGCCCTTTCCGAAAAAGACAGTCGCGATCGGCCGCCCGGCCGCTTGACGGCGGTAATCAACAGAATTGAAGACGCTTTTCTGGTGGGCCTGCTGGGCGTCATGATCGGGTTGGCATTCGTCCAGATCGTTCTGCGCAATGGGTTTGACGGGGGAATCCTTTGGGCGGACGGCCTCATCCGTATCCTGGTGCTCTGGATCGGGCTGGTGGGGGCCATGGTCGCCAGCCGCAACGGCAATCACATCAACATCGATATCGTAACGAAATACCTTCCGGATCGAGTGAAATATATCGTAGACAGCTTTGTGGCGCTGTTTACCATAGCTGTTTGCGCTACTGTCGCCTGGTACAGCCTTTCCTTTATACGCTTCGAAATGCAGGACGACCTGCTTGCTTTCGGTAGCGTTCCGGTATGGATTTGTGAAATCATAATTCCCATTGCTTTCGGTATGATCGCGCTGCGTTATCTGATTCTCCTCTTCGACAGCCTGAAGAAGGCGTTGGGAAGGTAAGCGAATGACCTTTCTTGTTGCCCTGATACTGATCCTGCTCGCCTTTCTGGGCGCCCCTCTTTTTGCCGTTATCCTGGCTGTGGCCATGTTGGGTTTTACTTTTTTAGGTGTGGATCTTTCCGTTATTGCCATCGAATTGTACCGCATTACGGACACACCGGTATTGTTGGCGCTGCCCTTGTTCACCTTTGCGGGGTATCTGCTGGGAGAAAGCAGGACCTCCGACAGGCTGGTTCGCTTGACACGGGCCTTTCTGGGTTGGCTGCCCGGCGGATTGGCCATTGTCGCTTTTGTGGCTTGTGCGTTTTTTACGGCTTTTACGGGTGCATCCGGGGTCACCATTGTTGCCCTGGGCGCCCTCCTTCTACCGGCGCTGACGCAGGCCGGCTATCAGGAACGTTTCAGCCTCGGACTTATCACCACTTCCGGCAGCCTCGGGCTGTTGCTGCCGCCGTCGTTGCCGTTGATCCTATATGGAATCATCGCCCAGCAGATGAGTGTGGGAGCAGGCGTTGACATCGGCGATCTTTTTCTGGCAGGTATTCTGCCGGGCCTGTTGATGATCGTGATGCTCTCGCTGTGGAGCCTCTGGACCACACGACACAATCCGATCCCGTTGATCGCATTTTCCAGGCCTGAAGCCTGGGGGGCGATCCGTGATGCGGTCTGGGAGATACCTTTACCGTTTTTTGTGCTCGGCGGTATCTACAGCGGTTTTTTTGCGATCTCAGAGGCGGCCGCCGTTACCGCCCTGTACGTTCTGGTGGTCGAGGTGTTTATCTACCGGGAGATCAGCCTGCGGCGACTGCCGGAAATCATGCGCGATTCGATGGTTATGATGGGCGGCATCCTTCTGATTCTGGGGGTTTCCCTGGCATTCACCAATTTTCTAATTGACGCTGAAGTCCCCATGAAACTGTTCGCAGCCATTCAAGGCCACATCACCAGCAAGATTGTTTTCCTGATCCTGCTCAACATCCTGCTGCTCGCCTTGGGAGCGATCCTTGATATTTTTTCGGCCATCGTTATTATGGTCCCGTTGATCCTGCCGGTGGCCGTCAGCTATGGAATCGATCCGCTCCACCTGGGGATCATCTTTCTGGCCAACATGCAGATCGGGTATGTGACACCGCCCGTGGGAATGAACCTGTTTATTGCCAGTTACCGTTTCCAGAAGCCGGTGGCGGAATTGTACCGTGCGGCCGTACCGTTTATGATTGTTCTGCTCATCTCGGTTCTGATCATTACCTACTGGCCGGGGTTATCGCTGATGCTGGTGTCACGCTGAACCCTATAGGCACGACAATAGGGTGAGCAAAGGATGAAATAACGGGAACATCAACAACGGGGGTCACCGACGGCCTGCGCTCATGGTTTGTGGTTCATTTTTAGGTTTTTTTCGGATTGTGGGCCTACTATCGGGTGTCGCCGAAAAACGCATGATTATTGCCTTTGATTTGGATGGAACCATCAGTGACCCCATCGTCGGCGTCGCCGCCTCCATCAACTACGCCCTTGAAAAGCTGGGACTTTCCCGAAAGTCGCAAACGTCTCTCGAAACGTATATCGGTCCACCCCTGCAGGAGATTTTTGCTGATCTTCTAAGAAGCAGCGACGAAGAACAGATTCGTTCAGCGATTTTTTTCTTTCGGGAACGCTATTCCGCCGCCGGCTATCGGGAGAATACGCTTTATCCGGGACTGGTGAACGCTCTTGATGTTTTGTCGGCGGCCGGGCACACCTTCTATATTGCGACATCCAAAAAAGAATCTATTGCCAGGTCGGTGGCGGCCTATTTCGGTATCGCCGATTATTTCAGGAGCATTCTAGGCTGCGGATTGAAACGCAGAAAAGTGGATCTGCTCACACAGATCCAGAAAATGGAAAAGACGGAACAGTTAATGATGGTTGGCGACCGGTTGCATGATATGGAAGCCGGAAGGGCAGCCGGGTGCTTCTGTATCGGTGTTCTCTGGGGATACGGCAGCCGGGAAGAACTAGTCCGCTCCGGGGCGGACCGGCTCTGTCGTCACCCTGGTGAACTGCCTCAAATGATCGAAGCCTGGAACCGCAACCCTTCGAGTGAGGAGGCAGGATGAGAACGGTCCAATTTGCAACGATTTTGCTGGTGGCGGCCCTGTTTGTTTCCATTGCAGGGGCTGCAGATTATGTGATTACCGTCAATGGCACCTCCAAAGATATCGATCTGGGTCGAAAAACGACCGTAGCCTTGCCGGAGGGAACCATACTGTATATAACCCTCCACCAAAAAGAATATCTGTGTTTCTCCGGCGACCTCTTCCAATTAGAGCATAAGAGCAAATACAAACCGAATCGAAATGACCTTGGAGGGGGCATTTTTCAGACTTCGATCATCACGCCACTGGGGACCGGCATCGTGATACAGGAATATACGCAACAGACCCCCGCAGGTCTTGTCGATTCAATGATCCGGGAACTGACCAAGGAGGAAGTAGACTACGGGTACACTTACCGTGAAGAGAAGGTGCAAAAGCAAGTAGACGGTGGAACTTTTAGCGGCAAGCAGGCTGTCACAACTTTACCGGACGAAGAATGGACAAGAAACGTGCTGGCCAACAATCACGGAGACAAAAGTGTCCTGGTGCTAACATTCATTGAAAGGGACAATTACGAAAAGGAAAGTGCGCTGATCGAACAGCTGTGGAAGACACTGAAGATCGAGAAAAAATAGCACCTTATTTCGCTAAACATCGCGGTTCCCGGAAGCGCCTGTCCGAGCTTCCCTTTGATTTTCCGGCTGACCGGAGGGAGGCGTTCAGCTTTGGTTTATCGCCAGCGTACAACATTGTCCGGGAATTTTTAACAGGCATTCAGTGTTCTTATGAAATACATACTGCTTTTTTGTTCATTGATAGTGCTGTGCGGCTGCACCGCCGCCTCGCCATCCGGTGAAACCGTTGTCCTCCTCCACGGAATGGGGAGAACGAAAAACGCCATGTTCCTTTTGAAAACCCGTCTGGAGAAAGCGGGGTTCAGCGTTGTTTCGGAAAGCTACCCGTCCACCGAGGGGAGCATTGCCGATCATGTCGAATGGCTGGACAACCTGCTCAAAAACTGCTGCTCCCCAAAAACAGCCAAAACACATTTTGTTGCCCACTCCCTGGGGGGGATCGTTGTGCGCCTGTTTTTATCGGAGCATGAATTGCCATCTCTGGGCAGGGTGGTAATGCTGTCGCCGCCCAACAAGGGCAGCGAACTGGCCGATTATTTACGAGATTGGGAAATCTATAAATTCGGAACAGGCCCCAGCGGGCAGGAACTGGGATCCGGGCCGGACAGTACCCCGAACAGGATCGGCCCGGTCAATTTCGAACTGGGTGTCATTACCGGTGATGCAACACTGAACCCTGTTTTTTCCGAGATTATCCCCGGGCCGGATGACGGCAAGGTTTCCGTCGAGAGCGCCAAGGTCGAGGGTATGCAGGACTTTCTGGTCGTGCCGCATTCCCATGCCTTCATCATGAATTCCGCCGACGTG
The DNA here is from genome assembly GCA_964557055.1 of uncultured Desulfobacterales bacterium. Taxonomy (GTDB): domain Bacteria; phylum Desulfobacterota; class Desulfobacteria; order Desulfobacterales; family CAZKYZ01; genus CAZKYZ01. The sequence continues at coordinate 244 of CAZKYZ010000080.1, read as the reverse complement.
GCCGAGGAGGTGATCGCTTTTCTGAAAACCGGTGCTTTCACAAAGATGGAACCTGCCATGGGCGAGTAAACCTTATCGTTGCATAAAAAGCATGGCGAAGAGAGATAAAATGGCTGAAAATATAGTAAAAAACAGAACAATCGCAACCTGGTCAGGGCTTTACTGCTGATGAGGATAAGGATCTTGTCCGTTTTACGCCATGTTTTTTACCCTGCGGGAAAGCCGGAGAGCTCCAGATCCTTTG
>CAZKYZ010000079.1:0-11782 GCA_964557055.1 uncultured Desulfobacterales bacterium | reverse complement strand
GCGCGAAGCGAGTTCATCTGGTTCCCCCCTGACGCGAGAAGCGCAGGATAAAGCGTTATACTGGCAATCTTATGTTTAAAGGCTTTGCATAAGTGGTTGTAATAAAATCGTTCGAACTACTGAACGCTTTTAACAACCACATTACACCGGGCGGTTTCTTTTGCTTCGTTTTCTTTGCCGTCCAAAGAAAATGAAGATATAATATGAATACGTAATTTGTTTTCTAAACCGCTAATATTCCTCACCGAACCGGTGTAACCTTTTCTGGTCCTCCACCGGAGGGGGGGGGTTAGACCATACTAATCGGGAGATGATCCATACATTATTACCCGTTTGTGAAACTCTCCATGCCGTTTTTTTTATACAACGACAGGGTTACCCCTTGACCTGCAACGGCAATATCGACTACGATTGCTTTAACAGTAAGAACGATGCATGCTTGATAAAACGAAAAAAGGGATCAGCAGGAGTTATGTAAAACCCGGCAAACGGACGGGTTTTAACAGGCAGGGGCCATCCAGACTCTTTGGGTGGCTTTTTTTATAACAGCCTGCAGCGAATCGGTACTCCGGACCAGCACTATGGCAGCCAAACTGCTTGTCATCGACAACTATGACTCGTTTACTTTCAATCTGGTACAGATGTTCCGCCAGTACGATATAGACATTTGCGTGTTTCGGGCCGACAAAATCACACCGGACCGGGTGGCCGCCTTGGCACCGGATTATGTCCTGATCAGCCCCGGCCCCAAAGATCCGGCCAGTGCCGGAATATCGACGGATCTGGTCCGGCGGCAGCATCGCCGTTTTCCCATTCTGGGTGTCTGCCTCGGCATGCAGTGCATCAATGAAGCCTTCGGCGGGGTCACTGTACGGGCGCCCCTGCCCATGCACGGAAAAACAAGCGCCGTCCATCATGACCACAGAGGCCTTTTTGCCAACATTCCCGACCCGTTCGTGGTTGCCCGCTATCACTCCCTGGCCGTTTCCGGCATCAGCCGGGAACTATACATAACCGCGACCGCTGCCGATGGCGTCGTAATGGGACTTTCCCACCGCAGATATCCGGTACACGGTGTCCAGTTTCATCCGGAAAGTTTCTTAACCGAATGCGGTTTTTCGATCATTGAGAACTTCCTCAAAACCGGTCCCCTGGTGAGGCAGTTGCCATGACAGAAAGCACACTCGAAAATATCATGGGCCGGCTGGCCGGCGGCATCCGGGAAGTCCACTCGGAGACTATCCGCCTCACGGAACCGTTCGTCGAAACCGCCCGGAGGTTTGCACACCTGCCGGGGACGGTAGCCCTGATCAGCGGCGGCAAGCTCGACTGTGCCCGCTACCACATCCTGGGCATACAGCCGTGGATGACGATCAGCGGGTATGGACAAAAGTTGACCGTAGAACAAAACGGGAAAGCCTTTTCATTTCGGGCTGACCCTTTCGACACCCTGCAGTCGCTGCTGAAGCGGTTCCAAACGGCCCCTTCCCAACAGGGCCTGCCATTGTCCGCCGGTTTGCTCGGCTACCTTTCCTACGATCTGAAAGACACGCTGGAGGAACTGCCCCGCACAAGCGTCGATGACTTGCAGCTGCCGCATCTGTATATGACGGCGCCATCCATTATTGTGGTTGCGGACCGCCTGGAAAAAGAGACCCGGGTGCACATTCCCCGGACAGGTGATGACACCCAAAGCCTCCAGGAAAAACGCGCATCGTTCAAAAAGACCCTGGCCGCCCCAACTGCTCCGGTGGAAAATTACGGCACCCGGGGTAACGGATTTGCCTCCGGGTTCTCCCGGCAGGCATATATGGCTGCCGTTGAGACCATCCGGGACTACATCGCCAGCGGACATGTCTACCAGGTAAACATGTCGCAACGGTTCGAATCGGCCTTTCATGGCAGTCCCTTTTCTCTTTTTGCCGAAATGTATGTCGAAAATCCGGCTCCGTTTTTTGCGTACATCAATGCCGGGGACCACCAGATTGTATCCACCTCCCCGGAGCGGTTCGTTTTGCTGAACGGAAAAAAAATACAAGCCCGCCCCATCAAAGGGACACGGCCACGAGGGAGTACACCCGACGAAGATCGGCGCATGAAGTCCGCACTGGAAAACAGCCCCAAAGACGACGCCGAACTCTCCATGATTGTGGACCTGCTGCGAAACGATATCGGCAAAGTATGCCGCGCCGGGTCCGTTCATGTAAGTGAGCATAAACGCCTGGAAGCATACGAAAACGTTTATCACCTGGTGTCCATCGTAAACGGTATTCTGGACGAAGGCAAAGATGCCGTCGATCTCATCCGAGCCACTTTCCCGGGCGGATCCATCACCGGGTGTCCGAAAATCCGGGCCATGGAAATCATCGACGAGCTGGAGCCGGTCCGAAGGCATATGTACACGGGGTCCATCGGGTATATCAGCTTTCACGGCACGCTGGACCTGTCTATCGCCATTCGAACAGCCACCATTACCGCCGACAAAATCGTTTTTTCCGTCGGCGGCGGTATTGTTTATGATTCAAACCCGGATGACGAATTTCAAGAGACCCTCCATAAGGGACGAACAATTATGAATGCTTTGGCAAAAACGGAAAACGGGCGCCGTCCAAACGAGTCTTTCGTCTGGCACAATGGGATCATAAAACCCATAGGCGACGCTACCGTATCCGTCGAGGATGAAGGGTTTCTATATGGATACGGCTTTTTCGAAACCATCCGTGTCGCAAGGGGAATCCCCGCCATGCTGAACGATCATCTGGACCGTTTCGAGCGGGCGTGGCGGTACTCTTTTTCTTCTGCCCCCCCGGATATCACCTGGAATAACATCATCGATCAGCTGATCACCCGCAACGGGCTGTCTACCAAAACGGCCGTGGTCAAAATCCTGGCTGCCGCCGGAAATCGGCCCGGACCGGTTTTTGACGGAACGTTATTGGTAACGGCCAAAGAATATAGCCCCCGGCTTTGCAACGACTCCCGGTCCGGATTGCGCCTGGCGGTTTATCCCCACCGCCGGCATACGCATCTGGCGGATCATAAAACCATGAATTACATGTTCTACAAAATGGCGGGGCGGTGGGCCCTTGACAACATGGCGGATGAAGCCCTGATTCTCAACAAAGACGGCTCCGTTTCGGAAACCAATACGGCCAATATCTTCTGCGTGTTCACAAACAGGGTGATCTGCCCCCTTTCGGAACACGTTTTAACCGGCACAATGGAAACGGCGGTTCGGCGACTTCTGGCAAAATGGGGGCAACCGGTTGAAAACCGGGAGCTGTTCGTGGATGATATACAAAAGGCGGATGCTGTTTTCCTGACCAACGCGCTGATGGGGGCCGTTCCGGTAAGCCGTATCGACGGCAATCCGCTGAACGGTGATAATGGCGGTTTCTGTAAAAAAATCAATTGGGAGCTGTTGCCGTAAACACCCCGCCTCAACCTTCCCCCACATGCTTGAGCAGGTGGCCCAGTTCCGGAAATATGAGGTTCTTACACGCCAGTTGGCAGGCTTTCAAACTCCCGGGCATGCAAAATACCACTGTTTTGCCGACAACCCCCGCACACGACCGGGAGAGCAGCGCGGCGGAATCGATCTGTTCAAAACTCAACAGGGTAAACAGTGTTGCAAAGGCGGTCAACTCCTTGGTGAACAACGGTTTGACCGCTTCGATGGTAACATCAAGCGGGCTGACCCCGGTTCCCCCGGTCATCAGAACCGCATCCGGATGATGGCTTTCCAAAACTTCCAGCAAAGCATTGCGGATAACCACCAGGTCATCGGGTATCACCTTGTGGCAGACAACATCATGGCCTTCCCGCCGGGCAAGCGTTGACATCCAGTTCCCGCTCCTGTCGTCCGCCAGGGTTCTGGTGGTGGACTGGGTAAGAATCGCGATTGCGGCCTGCAGGGGGGCATCTTTTTTGTGGTGATTATGCGCCATTAGCAGTACCGGTTCGAAACCAGAACCACCTGATCCACATCATCACGCTCTGACAGCAGGACATTGACGGTCTCCGATCGTTTGGTTTCAACAAATTTTCCCGTGTAATCAGCCTGAATCGGCAATTCCCGATACCCGCGGTCGACCAGAATCGCCAATTCGATCCGGTCCGGGCGACCGAAGTCGATTAAGGCGTCCATGGCTGCCCGGATGGTTCTGCCCGTAAACAGAACATCGTCAACCAGCACGATCTGCTTACCGTCTATGGGAAAAGAAATGTCCGTTGTTTTGACACTGGGGTGATGACTGATTTGAGTCCAGTCGTCACGGTACAGGGTAATGTCGATAATGCCCGCAGGCACAGTGACATTTTCATGGGCGTTGATCTTTTCCCGGATTCTTCTGGCGAGATACACTCCCCGGGTCTGAATCCCGACCAGGGCCAATCTGTCGGTACCCCTGTGGACCTCAATGATCTCAAGAGCCATGCGCGTTACAATCCGGTCTATATCAGCCGCTTCAAGTATGATACTGGTGTCTTTCGCATTCATTTTTTGTTTCGGAACTCCCCTGATTTGTTGCCGGTTTACCGGACTTGCTCCGCAAACGGATATGCCGGGTCATCCGGCGGGTTGCGATCAGATCCCGACCCCTGTCTGTACTGATATATCACCGGCACCAACAGATCAAGTGTTTATCGGAATGATTATATACCTGTTACCCCCCTTCTCGCGGCAACATTCGGGTCCCCGACAGTCTTGATTTTGTGTTTTGATTTCTCTATAAAGGTTCATCATGATCGGTTTTAAAAGACGCTGTCTCTAAATTTTGAGATAACTTCCAACCATTTCCCAAAAAATACGTATTCTCGGGAATAAAAATGAGCAATATCTGCACAGGTGTTATCCTGGCCGGTGGATTGAGTCAGCGCCTCTCCGGTCGGAACAAGGCCATGATCGATATCGGGGGAAAAACGATATTGGATCGAATACACGCGGTTTTCAGCGGCTTTTTCGAGGAAACCATCCTGGTCACCAATGATCCCCTCGCCTATTTGCAGCATGACGTTACAATCGTTACAGACCTGTACAAAACCAGATGCGCATTGGCCGGCCTGCATGCCGGGCTTTACTATGCAAACACCCCCTATGCTTTCGTTACGGCCTGCGATACGCCGTTTATCCAAAAAGGATTGCTGGAACTGATCATATCGTCGATCTCGCCGGGAATCGATATTGTTCTTCCCGAAACGTCTGCGGGTACCGAACAGTTATGTGCCGTCTATTCCAAGAAATGCCTTGGCCATATGGAACGACAGCTGGATCAGGGCAACCTGCAAATAAAGGCGTTTTTCAACCGGGTTCGAATAAAGCCCCTGTCCGAAAAAAAAATTCGCCGAGTCGACCCGCAGCTCCAATCGTTTATCAATATCAACACACAAGATGATCTTGCCAAAATCAGCGAGTTGGGCCATACTTGCTGAAACCGAAATCATCGCCTTCGGGGAAACGACAATATGAACATGCAGCAGCTCATCGAATCCATCAAACAGCATCGGGACTACGGCAAGGTGGGAATGATTCTCTGCCATAACGGTGTCGTCCGTGAAACCGCAAGGGACGGCCGGCCGGTGACCGGGTTGCGGGTATCCGTAAACGAATCACGTCTGCATGCGGTTATTGAGAAAAACAGACAAAGAGCGGGTATTGTGGATATCCTTGTGGACATCGCGGCCGATCGTGAACTTTGCGTGGGCGATGATGTCATGCACCTGGTGGTCGCCGGGGACATCCGGGAGAACGTAATCGATTGCCTCCGTAAAACCCTGGATGAAATCAAATCAACCGTAACCCGCAAAACCGAATATTTTGTAACCAAATGAAAGATTTCACCCACATAGACGCGGATGGAAAAGTGCGCATGGTAGATGTAACCGACAAACAGGTTACCGCGCGTAAAGCAATTGCCGGGGGGGTCATCACCATGAATCCGCAAACCCTGGCAGCCATCCTGGACGACACCATTAAAAAAGGCAACGTGCTAGAAACATCCCGTATTGCCGGTGTTATGGCCGCAAAACAGACATCGGCGCTGATTCCCATGTGCCACCCCCTGCAGATCACCCATGCTGCCGTTGACTTTTTCCCCGAACCGGCTTCGGGGACCCTACGGATTGAAGCATCCGTCCGGGTGCCGGACAGAACCGGTGTGGAGATGGAAGCACTCACGGCCGTTGCGGTGGCAGCCTTAACCGTCTACGATATGTGCAAATCCGTGGATCGCGGCATGCTGATCTCCGATATCTGTCTGTTGGAAAAGGATGGCGGTAAAAGCGGCCGATATGTCCGTAAATTTCACACAGAAAACGCCGAAAGGATAAAGTAAATGAATAAATTCAACATAATAGGAATTGCCTTCTGGCTGGGATCCGGAATGCTATTAGGATTTCAGGCTATTTCCAGCCTGATGGTCGAATCCAGACCGGGCCAGTCGGTATCCGCCGTAAGTGCATGGGAAAATCTCAGCCTGGTCGATATGTTCGGGGAAGGCGCCTTTAACTGGATTACGGATATCCCCTGGGCGCTTGCCCAATCCGGGCTTACATACGTTAGTACAATGCCGACATATCTTTTTCTTCTCTGTGTCGGCCTGCTTTTCATCATCATCGGTGCGTTTCTTAAGGTATGAGGCCCTTGCCCGCCGTACAATACCGGCCCGCTTTTTGTCTGCTCCTGTTGGCGGCCTGCGTTTTCCTGGTGATCTCGCTTTCCGGGTGCGGTCCGCAGCGTGCTGCCCCTGAGCCTGAAAAATACCCGGCATACAAACCGCCGGTCGCAGGGGAAAAAAAGCCGAAACCGTATAAAGTGCTGGGGCAATGGTATCAGCCCATGTCCGACGCAAGGGGCTACCGGGAAAAAGGTATCGCCTCCTGGTATGGTAAAAAGTTCCATGGCCGCAAAACGTCCAACGGAGAAACCTATGATATGTATGGTATCTCCGCAGCCCATAAAACCCTGCCCCTGGGAACCTGGGTCCGCGTCGTCAACCTGAACAACCAGCGCACCATGGACATCCGGATCAACGACAGGGGCCCCTTCGTACGGGGGCGGATCATCGACCTGTCCTACGGTGCGGCCAAAAAACTGGAGGTCATCGGGCCGGGGACGGCACCCGTGGAAATCGCCGCACTTGGAATTCGAACAGAACCCGGTTCCGGCGAAAAGATCCCTACCTACACGCCGGTTGACTATTACACTGGCGTATTCACCTTTCAGGTGGGTGCTTTTCTGGAAAAACAGAACGCGGAAAGAGAAGTCGCCCGTTTGGATCCCATTTATAAAAATGTCCATATGGAAACCTACGAAGCCAGCCCCGGCCAGGTATTTTACCGGGTGAGGGTCGGGCGCTGCACGACCCTGGAGCAGGCTGCCGAATATGAAGCGCAGCTGGTACTAAACGGCTTCCCGGATGTATTCACGGTAGCGGAATAATTATGCTGACGTTCCCCAAGGTGGTGTTTCTGGACCGTGACGGGGTGATCAACCAGGACGCACCCGATTACATCAAAAGCTGGGCCGAATTCACCTTCATTCCCGGCAGCCTGGAAGCCATTCGACTGCTGGTGGAAAGCGGCTACGCAATTATCATCATCACCAACCAGTCCATGGTCAACCGCGGTTTAGCACCGCTTTCCAATCTTGACGAAATCTTCGTCAACATGCGCCGTGCGGTGAAAAAGGCCGGGGGGCACATTACCGACATCTTTTTCTGCCCGCACCGTCCGGACGAAGATTGTGACTGCCGCAAACCGGAGCCGGGGCTCATTTTTCAGGCCCAGGTCCGCCATTCCATTGATCTTACAGCCAGCATCATGATCGGTGACAGTGCCAAGGATATCCAGTGCGGCTGCAATGCAGGCTGCGGCAGAACGATCCTTGTGAAAACCGGCAACGTCATGACAGCCCAAAAACAATTGGCGAAAATGGGTGTCCGCCCGGACCTGATCACGGAAAACCTGCTGGAAGCCGCCCGGGCCATCGTTTCCGATCCGAACACCGTTTAACGGCTTTCAGGGCAAGACCCGGAGGGCAAAGTAAGCCCGGATATCCAAATCACCCTGAATCACCGCATCAGGGTAATGCCCCCTTTCTGTTGAGCGCTTTTTCGTTTATCCGCCCTTTTCGCCGTTCGTCGTCTTATGCGGCTGTTCGTCTCAAACCCCTCGATTCTGGATCTTTTTTACCGTAATTGGTCTGTAAAAACAACGGATAATAACAAAAACGGGGGTTTCATCATGAAAAAGAAAATATCGAGAAGATCCTTTTTGTCCATTTCGGCCATGACGGCGGCGGCCATAACACTCGACTGGGACAAAGTCTCGGCCTGGGCCGCCAGAATGGGCCCGGGGGTTAACTACCCGACCGCCATCATCGGCGCCGGTCTGGGAGGACTCTGCTGCGGGGCATTGCTGTCAAAAATGGGGGTGCCGGTCACAATCGTGGAGCAGCACAGCGTACCCGGCGGATACGCCACCTCTTTTGAACGGGCGGCAGGCCGATTCTCGTTCGAAGTGTCTCTTCACGGCACATCCATCAGCAACAATGCTACCGCCCGGATTCTAGAGAACATCGGAATTCTGGATCGCCTGGAACTGGTCGAACTACCGGAAGTTTACCGGATTAAATCGAAAACACACGACATCGTTGTTCCCCAACGCGATCCGGAAGCCTATATCCAGATCCTGACCGGTCTTTTTCCGTCGGAAGCAGCAGGAATCCGGGGTTTTGTAAACGAAATGATCGATCTTCACAACGAAGTGGATGCCTATTCCCGGAAAAGTGAAACCACAAAAAAATGGACCCGCCTTCTGTTTCCGATTCAGAACCGGCGTATGTGGAAAATCCGCAACGAAACGCTCCAGGATTTCATGGACCGCTTCACCGCCAACCGGAAACTTCAGGATATCCTGGCATCTCTCTGGGGATACTATGGCCTGCCCCCGTCAAAGCTTTCCGGGTTTTATTACGCCAACGCAACGGGGGGTTACCTGAAAAACGGCTCGTTTTCCATACGGGAACGATCCCAGAATTTAAGCAACGCCCTGGCAGACGTCATCGCAGAAAACGGCGGCAGCATCCGCTACGACACGAAGGTAGAGCGGATCAACACCAGCAATCGAAAAGTATCGGGTATCACTCTCTCCGGTGGAGAAACGCTCGCTGCACGTGCGGTCGTCAGCAACGCCAGTGCCCGGACCACACTGACCCAAATGATTCCCCGGAACGATCTTCCCGATGATTATCATAAACGCTTGTCATCTCTGCGACCCAGCATTTCGTCTTTTATCGTCTGGCTGGGCCTCAATCGGGAGATCAAAGGAACCGTAAAAGGTTTCAGTACCCATGTGGCCTCCGGACACGGGCCGGAAACGGATTACCGCGCCTGCCTCAACGGGGCAGTGGATACAGGGTCCTTCAGTGTCAGTGCATATGATAATATCTATGAAGGGTATTCGGCCCCCGGAACTTCCAGCGTCATGCTTCTGTTTCTCTGCGGGTATGAACCCTGGAAACGGTTTGAAAAAGATTATCGAGACGGAAACAAGGCATTGTACCGCAGAGAGAAAGTGAGGTGGACGCGCACCCTGATTCAGCGGGCCGAAGAGGCTGTCATACCGGGCCTGTCAACCATGACAGAGGTGGTGGAGGCCGCCACCCCGCTGACCAACGCGCGCTACACCGGTAATACCGAAGGGGCCATTTATGGGTTCGAACAATCCATGCAAAACGCCTTTATGAACCGCATCGACAACCGGACACCCATTGAAGGACTCTATCTGGCCGGGGCGTGGGGTTCACCCGGGGGCGGCTATGCCGGTGTACTCCTCGGTGGACAGGACACCTTTCAGAAAATGATGCAGGATTGGGGCGCCTGAAAACGGGCAAAAACCATTTTCCGATTTTTTCCGGCGCATAAATTTTGTGAAACATTCGGGCTAACGTTGTAAAAAAAGAAAACCTAGATTACACAGATCAATATGTCAATAGAAGCGAAAATAACACCGCGCAAAGCCCTGGTGACCCTGCTTGCCACCGTTGTGATCAATACGATCATTGCCGTTTTTTTGACGGGCATCGGTTTCGGAGGCGGCATTTTTCAAATCAACCTTATTTACAGCCAGTCTATCGGGCTGGCCATCTGTACCAGTGTAATGGCCATCCACGCCCTTTTTTCTCAGATTACGGGTTGGAAACTGATCTGTCTTCAGACGGTCGGTATCTTTTTCGGTTCTCTTTGCGGGCTGATTGTGGGCGGTCTTTTCTACGGAAAGGGGACACCCGGTCACCTGGACGAAACCATAGAATACCACCAGGCAATGGTTGTCGGTCTTCTCTTCGGGGCCATCGTCAGCTTTTTCTTTCTTGCCAGGGAGCGGTTGTCCGAATCGAAATCCCTGGCGGATCAGGAAAGAATACGGCGGTTGATCAGTGAGAACAAGGAAACCGAAACACATTTGAAACTCCTCCATGCCCAGATTGAACCCCATTTTCTTTTCAACACCCTTTCCAATATCCTCAGCCTGTTGGAAACGGACCTTGACCGAGGAAAGCAGATGTTGACGGATCTCACCACCTATCTGCGCACATCGCTGGCCCGGTCCCGGGAAAGGATATCCACCCTGGGAGATGAAATTGATTCGATTAGTGCTTATATCAACATCTTTTCAATTCGGCTGGGAGATCGCCTGACAGTGGAAATCGATGTCCCCGAGAAACTGCGGCACCATAAATTTCCACCGATGCTGCTTCAGCCGCTGGTTGAAAACGCCCTGCTTCACGGAATCGATCCCAAAATTGAAGGGGGCCGACTGCGTATTGCGGCGGAATCGGACAATGGCCGCCTGCGCCTGGAGGTGGCCGATACCGGTATCGGCCTGACGGATATGCCGGCAAAAAATGGAGTGGGAATCACCAATACCCGCGAACGCCTGAACGGACTGTATGGAGAGAAGGGAATTCTGCGGATTACCGAAAACCAGCCAAGCGGACTGAAGATCTATATAGAGGTGCCCGGTGAAACCGATTCGCGCGATAATCGCTGACGATGAAAAGGAATTGCGTACGTACCTGAAAGCAAAGCTTGCCCGGGTTTGGCCGGAACTGCAGATCTGCGGGGAAGCCGGCAACGGGAAAGAAGCTTTGGCGCTCGTAGACACCGCGAAGCCGGACATCGCCTTTTTGGATATCCGCATGCCGGGCCTGTCGGGCCTGGAAGTCGCCGAGCGGATCCTCGGAAAATGCCGTGTGGTCTTCACGACAGCCTATGATCAATATGCCGTCGCTGCTTTTGAAAAAGAAGCGGTCGACTACCTGCTCAAACCGGTGGATGACAAACGCCTGGCCCGAACGGCAGATCGGCTCCGTCTTCTTTTACATCCAGACAACGATGATCGCCAAACCCTCTCGAAGTCTTTCCAGGAAGCTCTTTCCACCCTTTTCCACCCTCCCGCCCAATCGCACCTGCAATGGATACGGGCACAACAGGGCAGTGAAATAACACTGATACCGGCAGCCGATATCATCTGCTTCCAATCCGGGGACAAGTACACCGCAGTGGTGACCAAAACCACTGAATTTTTAATCCGCAAGCCCATCAAAACCCTGGAACAGGAACTGGACCCGGAGAAATTCTGGCGGATTCACCGGGGTACAATTGTAAATGTCGCCTGCATCGACACGGTCAGCCGGTCTCTCACCGGAAAATACGTGGTTCGGATTAGGGATATGCCGGATCCATTGATGGTGAGCCGGACATATGCCGATCAATTTCGGCAG
>CAZKYZ010000078.1:2967-11937 GCA_964557055.1 uncultured Desulfobacterales bacterium | reverse complement strand
CGGAAGACACATCCAAAGATTTTATAAAACGCGTTGTGGCCATGGGAGGCGAGATCATCGAAATTATCAACAAGGAAGTTTTTATCAATGGTGATCTGTTTCAAGAACCCTACGTAATACATACGGATCCGAATATAATTCCAAAAGATTCAATGCCTAGAGATAATTTCGGTCCTGTGACCGTCCCGGAGGACGCCGTGTTTGTGATGGGAGACAACAGAGATAACAGCTATGACAGCAGGTTTTGGGGTTTTGTAAAAAAATCGGATGTGGCGGGTAAAGCGCAAAGCGTTTATTGGTCATGGGACAGGGAAAATAGAAAGGTGCGCTGGCACAGAATCGGAAAAATGATAAACCGTCAAAATTAGCACCCGCGTTTCAGCGCAAACGGTGAATAATGAAAGTAGACGAACTTGAAATGTTGAACCAAGAGATTCCAGGTTATCGATCAAAATGCGGCAAGCTTTCGTCAAGAAAAAGGCCCGGCAATTGTCCGGTATGTTTATCTCGACTTAAAAAGAATACGAAAAGTACGCGATATGAAAGAGTTTGCATAGCATGTGGCGCAGTCCTCCAAAAAAACATTAAATGCCCCTCCTGTACTACAAACAGGGTTTGGATGAGTCGAAACGGAAACTACTGTAAAGGTTGTGGGAAAAAATATATCAAAGACACTTGAGAAAACCAAAACACGGCGCCAGCGTTAATTCAGCAGAACTTCTCTTGCATTTTGTGAAGTGCGTATTGCGTATCCGGCATCTTCCAGCTCCGCCCGCAAGGCGGTCACCAGCTCCAGATTGCCGGCGGCCCTTCTGCGGTTGAATTCCAGGGAATCCTCAAAACCGACCCTCAATACGGAAGCACCGGCGGCGGCGGCTTCGAGATGTGCGCGAAAATCCTTGCTGCCGATCAAAATGGCCCCCCAGCGGCTGTCAGCCGGCAGTTTGGAAACAAGATAGGAGAGTAGGGCGAGGTCATACGGCATGCCCCAGCGCACATTGAAAATAAAGCTGAAATTGCAGGGCCGTGTTATCAGGCCGGCCTCTATAAGATGCAGGGCTGTTTCCAGGTGGCCGGTATCAAAAATTTCAAGGGAAGGCTTCACCCCGGCTGCTTTCATTTTGCCGATCCAGTAGCGCACGTCTGGTAAACTGTTTTTGTAAACGTGATCGCCGAAATTCAGGGAACCGACATTAAGCGATCCCAGTTCCGCTGCCGGGTGTGAAACGGGCAGAATTCTTTGTGCTGCCGTCAGCGTGGAAAGCCCGCCGGTTGACGCTTCCAGAATTACATCGACACTTTTTTTTATGCGCTGTACGGTTTCGTTAAAATCCTGCATATCGGTCGTAAGGGCGCCGTTACGGTCCCTTGCGTGCATATGCACCAAAGCGGCGCCGGCTTTCGCACAGGCAATGACATCGGAGGCGATATCCTCCGGCGTTACCGGATTGTTGTCGCCGGCCCCCCATCCGCCGGTCGGGGCAAGCGCGATGATAATATTCCTGTTCATATATCGTTTCCTTCTGATTGCTGGTTTACGGAAGCCGCCCTTTTCTTTTTCCCAGAGTTTTTCTTTTTCGTCAAGGATGTCTGTAGAATTATCACAGGGGAAATCGGGACTCAATTTGCGCCGATGATTCTCTACGGAGAGTCCTGCCAAATAATTTTAACGATCGTTAAATGTTCGCTTGACAAACAAGTAACGGCATTTTAGGATTTAGCCGACGTTACATGAAGGCGGGCCATTTTTATAGAAAATGACAATTCATGATGGGTGGATCTTCAGGGGCACATAAAAAAAGGATAAACATGAAACGATTTATGAATAAAAAGCGTATCACCATCCTTGTTATCGGTGTGGCTGTTTTCGTCCTGGGGACCCGGCTTGGACTTCCGGCAGTCTTAAAAGCGATGGGTCTTCATCCCCAATACCAGGGGCAATTGTATCTGCTCCCCCAAGGCAAAGCACTGATTATCTGCACAAGCCATGGCCGCCTCGGCGATGATGGCACCAGGACCGGTGTATTCGGCTCCGAGCTAACGGCACCCTATTATGAATTCAGCGACGGGAGAATGGATGTCGAGGTAGCCAGCATCAAAGGCGGTGAAATTCCAATCGATCCCATATCATTCAAATGGTTCTTGAAATCGGAGTCTGATATTCGCTACCTTTCTGATCCGGAATTGCAGCAGAAGGTAAAAAACGCTCGCCTGATTGATGAAATCGATTTTACGAAATTTGACATCATTTACCTTGCAGGAGGATGGGGGGCGGCCTATGACTTAGGCTTTTCGGAAGTGCTTGGCCGCAAAATCAGTGAAGCCTACGCGGCCGGTAAGGTCGTCGGGGGCGTTTGTCACGGCCCGCTTGGATTGCTTCTGGCCCGTGATGAAAACGGCAATGCCCTGGTTACGGGGCGGCGTATGACGGCGGTAAGCGACAAGCAGGTCGAGGAGCTTGGCATCACGATCACGCCGCAGCACCCCGAACGCGAACTGCGTGCGGCCGGCGCGCTGTTTGAGAGCCAAACCGCATTTCGCGACCTGTTCGCCAACCATTCGGTCGTGGACGGCCGCATTGTAACCGGACAGAACCAGAATGCGGGAGCGGAAGTCGCCAATAAAATGATGATGGCGGCAGGGGGAAGCAGACGATGATGCCGCAAGGCCGGATGTATGCATTGGATACTGTGCTGCGCATTCTCGCAGGGTTGGTTGGGCTCTTTTTCCTCTTACTGGGCCTTGGCTTTCTGGCTTTGCCGGAGGTTTCGGCCACAGGTTTTTTGGTCGAACCTGCCCGCGCCGTGGGAATCAATGCCATTAGAGGCGACTTCGGCGCACTTTTTCTGGGGATGGGTTTTTTCTGTCTGCTCGGCACGCTGACAATTCATCGCCGCCTGCTGGTCGTTCCCATTGTTTTCCTAACTTTGGTTGTCATCGGAAGGTTGACCGGTCTTGTTATTGACGATGTGCCTAATGTGGTGGCCGCTTCACTCGCGATGGAATTGATTTTCCTGATCATCCTGGTGCTGTCGGTCATCACGTTTTCGTCAAAGCAGGCCCCCCTGAAAAACGACCTGACGGTAATGGTGTTTTTCAATTACAAAGTGCTGGCGGGATTTGCCATGGTCATTTTAGTGCTTACCGGCATATTCCTGTCGCAGAAAACAATCGGTATGACGATGGTTAAAGTCATAACGAAGCAATTCAATACCCGGGACGTAATCGCTGACCTGCCGGACGGGCTCCACGTGGGCCTGTCCGGATCCGGGGCGCCCTTGACGGATGCGAAAAGAGCCTGCCCGAGTGCATTTGTTATTGCCGGCAGAAATCTTTACGTGGTCGACACAGGTCCGGGCAGTACGCGAAAATTTGAACTCATGAAGCTGCGGCCCGGAAATATCAAGGCCGTATTGTTGACTCATTTTCATTCCGATCACATCGGAGAACTGGGCGAATTGATGTTGAAGCACTGGGCGGGCGGATCGACCCGGGAGCCTCTTGAGGTCTTCGGTCCACAGGGCGTTGAAACGGTTGTACGCGGATTTAACCTGGCCTATTCGATTGATGCCCAACAGCGGGTTGCGCATCATGGACCGGAAACCGTTCCTCCTTCAGGAGCCGGCGGTGTGGCCAAACCTTTTGGTTTTCCCCCCGGAAAGGAAGGGGTGGTTATCATCAATACCGATGGCCTGACGGTAACGGCATTTCTGGTAGATCATCGCCCCGTGGAACCGGCCGTAGGGTATCGCTTCGACTATAAGGGCAGATCGTTGGTGATCAGCGGCGACACTTTGCCGAGTGAATCGTTGCGCCGCCAGGCTGCCGGGGTCGATTTGCTGGTGCACGAAGCCTTGCAGCCAACCATGATGCGGGCCATTAGCAACGTGAGTAAAAAAAACGGAAGCACCAACGTAGCCAATATCACCGCGGATATTTTATCTTATCACACTTTTCCGGAGGAAGCGGCCAGGATCGCCGAGGCTGCGGGGGCCCAACATTTACTTTTGTACCACCTCCTGCCGCCGCTGCCTGTTTCGGCTTTGAACAAGGCCTTCCTTGGCGATGCAAAAAAATATTTCAGCGGAACCATTACAATCGGGGTTGACGGGCTGCTTTTCAGCCTGCCCGCCGGCAGTAAAGATATCCGTAAAAAATGGCTATTATAATGTCAACCCGGGTCCCGAATACAGGAGGTCCAAGCACGCCGACACAACAGAGGCCCGAGTCGATCCAGAGACTGTTCACAAAAGGGGAGGCTTATGCGTAAAGCCAGATGGTTTCTGATTATGGCCGTCCTTTTAATTGTGGTTGGCGCCGTCGTTGTCCGGTACGGGATACAGGTTTTGAAGGACGGCGCACAAGCTTACATGTACGGTTATCCCCTGGTATTGATGGATACCACTCGGCAGGTCATGACGGATCCTGACGGCGGGCGGGCCCCCATCAATCATTTTGCCCTTGTGCGGTCATTTCCGGACGATACTTTCCGTCAGGTGGTGCGCCCCAACTGCGATACGCTTTACGCGAACGCCTGGATTGATCTTTCCGCCGAACCCCTTGTTCTGAGCGTGCCGGATACGGCCGGGCGTTATTATGTTATGCCCTTTATGGACGCCTGGACCAATGTCTTTGCATATGTCGGCAAACGCAGCACCGGAACCGGGCCCGGTCATTACCTGGTCGCAGGTCCCGGTTGGCAGGGAACTGTTCCGGACGGGATTGAGATGATCCGGTCTCCGACCAACATGACCTGGTTGATCGGTCGGATTCAGGCCAATGGAAAGAGCGATTTCCCCAATGTGCACCGGTTGCAGGATCAGATTACCGTAACCCCGTTAAACCGATGGGGGCAACGCAAGGCCAATCCAGGAATTGTTGCGATCGGCAAACAGTCGGAAGGCAGAACCAAAAACCCTTTGGCGATGGTTGCGAATATGAGCGCAGGCGAGTTCTTTTCTGCTTTGAGCCGCTTGATGGGCCAGCAGCCGCCCGCAGAGGCCGACGCTCCGGTCTTGAAAATTCTGGCGGAATTCGGGGTCGACCCCGGAGAACCTTTTAAGATGGAAGAATTGGGGCTAATCCGCCGCCTGTTGTTAAAGAAAGCAGTGGAAGCAGCACGGGATAAGCTGGAAGAGATTACGCGTTCCGATCGCTCTTTAGAAAACAACTGGACGGTTATTCGTGAAGGAATCGGAGCGTACGGCACGAACTACCCTCTGCGGGCACTGGTTGCGATGATCGGACTGGGCGCTTTGGCTCCTGTGGAAGCAGCGTATCCCAATTCGAATAAAGACGGGGCAGGACGGCCGCTTCGAGGAAACCATCGCTATCGGATAACCTTTGCTGCCGGGAAAACGCCGCCGGTCGAGGCCTTCTGGTCGCTGACCATGTACGATGAACGCGGTTATCTTATCGCCAACCCCATACAAAGATACGCCATCGGCGATCACGATGCCCTGAAATTCAATACGGATGGTTCTCTTGATATCCTGATCCAGCATGAACGCCCGGAATCGGGGGATTCCAACTGGCTGCCGGCACCGGCCGATGCCTTTGCCGTGACCTTACGGCTCTATCTGCCGAAAGCCGATTTTCTGAATGGCAGCTGGAAACTGCCGCCTATCGAGAAAATCGATTAGTACCGGAATCTTTTTTTGCGTCCTTGCCGAACATGAGCTGCTTGAGGCGTGGTAAAAACAGCTCAATCAGCATCTCTTTGACCCAGTTTTCATATTGTCTGCTGTTGACCGGTATTCCCAGAATTCCAGCATAATACGATTTCGCTCCCAGATAGCTCATTGCCAGCGTGTTGAAACTCTGCCGGAATTTTTCAATATCACTGTCCGATGCATGCATAGGAACCAGGTTTTTAAGAAGCTGGGTTGATCGATCGAAAAATTCCTGGATAACCCGGTAGCCGGGAATCGTATCGGAGGTCTGCGCCTGAACCATGTTGAGGAGGAAAACATTCGCCGCGTATGGGTGTTTGCGACTGTAGCCAATCATACGATCAATATAAAGGGCAAGGCCTGCTTCCGGACTCATCTTATTAAGGCCTTCGAACCAGGCCGTATTGGCCGTATGCCATTCTTGGACAATATCGGCGAGAACTGCCTCGAACAGATCGGCCTTGGTCTGGAAATAATAGGAAATGAGGGGATGATCGATTTCCGCTTCCTTACCGACCATGCGTATGCTGCCGGCATGATATGAATACTGGGCAAATACCTTTCTGGCAGCCTTGAGGATTTTTGAACGGGTAACCTTTTTAGCGGGTTTCCGCTTTTCAGGGATTGCTGTTGTTTTGGTATTTTTCATGTCGGAGGCCAGAAATCAGTTACACAGCATGTAAAATTCGGGCATCAATTCGCCCAGTATATATATTCATCTCCCTCGCTGATCGGGATGCTGGAAGGGTGATCAATTGCGTAGCGGCCTTCTATCAATGAAGGCCAGATCGGCTTCGTTATTCCTTTTTCGTGTTCTGCCAGCAAACTTTTCAGCTCCGCCACCTTTTGCGGATTCTGTTGGGCCAGGTTCACCCGTTCGGTGGGATCCTGGCTCAGGTTGAACAACCACTCTTTTAAGGGGCGTTCAGCGGTTTGCAGTTTCCATCCGCCGGCAAGTACGGATTTGTAGTGGCCGCTTTTCCAGAACAGTGTATCGTGCGGGCGGCCCTGTTTTCCCCCTCTTACGTACGGCAGCAGATTTGTACCGTCCATGACACGATCGTCGGGAAGGGGTATATCGACTGCCCCGGCCACCGTGGCATAAATATCAAAATGCGCCACAGGCTCGTCGTAGGTTTTGCCTTTGGGCAAACCCTTGGGCCATTTCATAAAAAAAGGTGCGTGCAGGCCGCCCTCGAAAAAGGTGGCTTTCCAGCCGCGATACGGTTTGTTGATATCGGGCAGTCCGATATAAGGAGCCCCACCGTTGTCGGTGGTGAAAATAACGAGGGTGTTTTCTTCCAGACCATTATCTTCCAAAGCCTTCAGGACCCGACCGACGCCTCTGTCCAGTGCCCGGATCATGCCCCCGTAGACACGAGTGGCGTGATCCTCGATCTGTGGCAGGGCGTTATAGTCCGACTTCAATGCCTGTAGCGGCGTGTGCACCGCCGCGTGGGACAGATACATAAAAAAGGGTCGGTTCTTATTGGCTGCTATGGCCTTAACCGCCTCGTCGCTCAGGTAGTCGGTCAGATAGCCTTGCGGTTGAAAGCGCTCACCGCCGTCTTCACGCACGGCGTGGCGCAAATTAGCCCACAGGAATTTATCAATGGAATCCCAGGCATGCATGGAGTTCACCACGTTCGGATCGTCCTTGGGCAATAGCATTGCCGCTGCATGCAGAAAACCCAGCCATTCGTCAAAACCCTGATCCCCGGGCTGCATGCCGGGGGATCCGCCCAGATGCCACTTGCCCAGCATCAGGGTGTGATAGCCCTTCTTTTTAAGCAGTTCGGCGATGGTGATTTCCTCGGGCGGCACCCCCATGTCTTCATAGGGCGGGCAGTTTTCTTCACGCGCCTCATAGTAAATGGTGTTGTCAGGGCTGAGGCGGTGGAGCACTTTTGGAAACTGTTTCGGTGTGGGCGTATATTCAAAACCGAACCGGGTTGCGTAGCGGCCGGTCATAATTGCCGCACGCGAGGGGGCGCAGGTGGCGTTATTGGCGTACCCGTTGACGAATGTTATACCTTCTTTTGCGAGGGAATCGATATTGGGAGTCGGAACGGCACCACCGGCTACCCCACCGCCGTTAAAAGTTAAGTCGTTGTATCCCAGATCATCGGCAAGAATCAGGATTACATTGGGCGGCCGTTCGGTGATCGCTGTTTCAGCGCTGATCGGGCCCTGTTCCCAGACCACTTCATGGTTGGGGGCTATTGTTTCCGCTTCCAGGGATACGATTCTTAAAATAGCGAATTCATAGATTTTCGTGCCGGCGGACCAATAAACCAAAACAATGGCTGCGGCAATGCCGGTCAAAATCTTTACCCATGGTTTCATCGTCGGTTGCCTTCCTTCTCGGGTCACTTTTTTCCGGTATGTCGGCGGATCAAATCAGGGTCGAACCTGCTTACCTGTTTTGGGCCGTCTGATGGATGAAATCGACAACCACCGCGGCAAAATCTTCACCGCAGTCTTCCTGCAAAAAATGCCCGCCGCCTTTTATGGTTTTATGGAAATCGTTTTTTGCCCCGGGCACATGTTCCTGAAATATTCGTTCACCGCCCCTGGTAATGGGGTCGCCGTCACTGAATGCCGTCAGAAAAGGCTTTTTAAAATTCGAAAGAATTTTCCAGGCATTGCGGTTGGCCTGGGATGCCGGATCATCCGGTGTTATCGGCACCAGTGAAGGAAAAATGCGGGCGCCGGCTTTGTAGGTGTCATCCGGAAACGGTGCGTTGTAGGCTGCGGTTACCTCATCTGACGAGGTGTTTTTACACCCCATGGCAATTATGGCACCGGCATCGAAGTCCGGCACTTCGATGGAAAATTTTCGCCAGTTCAAAAAGGCTTCGCTGATCGGATGATCGCCTGTGGGCAGCCCGGTATTGGCGGTCACCACTCTGGCAAACCTGTCGGGGTTGGCCGCCACCAGGCGCAAACCGATCAGGCCGCCCCAGTCCTGGCAAACAAGGGTGATGCCTTGCAGATCCAGTGCATCCAGCCAGGCCTGCATCCAGTCCACATGACGTTCGTAAGTGTAGTCTTCCCGATTCGCAGGTTTGTCCGAGCGGCCGAAACCCACCAGGTCCGGTGCAATCGCCCGGTATCCCGCATCCGTAATGATCGGAATCATTTTGCGGTAGAGGTAAGACCAGCTGGGTTCACCGTGCATCAGCAGCACCGGCTGCCCATCCCTGGGCCCCTCATCGACATAGTGAATCCGCAGCTGTGTACTTTCGGGACCGGATACGGCAAGGTAGTGCGGTTCGTAGGGATAGCCTGGCAAGTT
>CAZKYZ010000078.1:0-2957 GCA_964557055.1 uncultured Desulfobacterales bacterium | reverse complement strand
GTTTTCAAAATATTCATCCGGCGTTCTGACGATTTCCACTTTTCATCCTCCTATTTCGTATAAAGCCGCAACCCTGTGATGGCACGCCTGTTCTGGCGGTATCCTGATCCTATATCGTTCCACCGGATTTTTGCGGCGGAAATTCTTTCGGTCGAATTGTTTTCCAGTTTTTCCCTGCCGGGCAGGCACGCATGCACTCGATGCAATTGTCCACGTCGGTAATATATGTCTGACCGCTTTCAAGCAGAAAATCGCGCCGCTTCATATGCTGGCGCAGCATCCTGATATATCCCGGCCATTCCAGGAATGAAGCCGGTGGCAGACGCTTGAAGCCGAATGACCAGTACACAAAACACGGGTCCACATCATAACGATCCGCTTTTAAAGCTCCGGACGGGCAGGCCTGTACGCATCGGTTGCAACCACTGCAAAGATCAAGATTCTGTCCTGAATCAGGTTCGAGGGTCGCTTCGGTTACGATGGCGCACAATCTTTGGTGCGGTCCAAATTCAGGTGTCAGCAGCAGGTTGTTCCTGCCGATCTCTCCCATGCCGCAGCTCACAGCCGCATGCTTCAAGGACAAAAATGCCGCCGTCCGGGTCTGGCGAAATTTTTTGCCGGTCTCCGGATTGTTTTTAAATATCTCCACCGGTTTGTCCGCTGAAATGGGGAGGGACAGGAAACCGGCGCGCTCAAGGCGGCGGCCGATTTTTTCCGCGGTTTCATCCAGCAGACGCGACGTTTGCATTTTGCTGCGTGTCCAGAGCATGATATCCGGAGCATAAACAGACCCGAGAGAGTGGGCTACCGCCATGACGATCACGCTTCTGGCGGTTGGCATCAATGCCGCCGCCGGGCGGGGCGGATGAGCCAAAATCAGTTTGCCGGCATCGGCAATTCCCACCAGGTCAATGCCCTCGGCAAGAATCCACTCCTTGACGGTACCCGAGTTGACTGTTGCACCCATTTCAGAATCCATCATCTCCTTTTTTATATGATGCTTTTTCAGCCTGGCTGGAGGCCTGCAACGGTATGGGTATGGCGGATTCGCACGGTACACCGGTTGCGCACAAACCGCATCCGTAAATAAATATGTGGTAGTGCTTGTTGCAGTATTTCAATGAGTCCGCCACTTTTTGATAACACCTTTCCTTGTCATGAGCATTTTTAGAGGTAATGGCACCTACGGGACAGCGCTGGAGGCATTTCAGGCATTTTTTCCCCTGGTAGTGCAGACAGTTGGCGTGGATATCGTCCGGCCGCTGCCGGTTGGGGTTCAGTTTGAGATTGACGGCAAAACTGGCCAAACGATGGGCGCAGCCTTTTTCCGTAATCAGAAAGTCGTGCATACCAAAGGTACCCAGACCGGCGGCATAAGCCATGTGCCGGTGGGACCATGGGGAGGCCCAGCCTACATTGGGGTAGCGCTTTTTGTTGAACATAGTGGTTACATCGGGAGCCACTGCCAGTATCCCCTGCCGCATTAAGTCGGTTACCATTTCGCGCACAATGGTCTGGCTGAAAATCTCGCCCAGCAGGCGGGTTTGAGCCCAGCGCTCTGCCGGCCAATTTTCGGCACGGGCATTGTCGGCTTTGGTCATGGGGGTAAGCGGCATGACAAAAACCACGACGCTGATATCTTCAGGTGGCGGGGGGGCAACATCATTGTTCTGCGCCTGCCACCGCATGACCTCGAAAGGGGTGAAATGGTGAGGCCCGATAACGGTCTTCAACTGGTCGAAGATCGGGTCATCGCCCCGCACAAATCCTACCAGAGGCTTATCGAACAGGGGCTCGTCAAAATAGGGGTATTCCATCCCGTTTTCGGGATGGTTGGCGAGCTTGGAGGAAATCGCTTCGATAAACCACTTCTCATCCGGCAACCCTCGCGGGACGCCGCCGTCACCTTTATTCAGCAGTGGTTGTTTGGGGAAGAACTTGCCGTGCATTTCGCCGATCGCATTTTTCATCCCCTCGATGTCAGACAAAAAAGAGAATCGCCGGTAGCGCTCCTCCATTCTGCGTCGCTTAGCCATATTCTACCGGGCTCCCATCAAAGGTCTTCGTATCTGGCGGATATCGGTTGATTCGGGGCCGCCTTTCAGCGTTTCAACCGTTGCAATACCGACAGCACAGGCCCCGCTCAGACGGGTTTGATCAAAAACAATTTCAGGCAGGTTTTTCACGATTTCCCTCCATTTTCATTGAATTTATGACCGTTTACAGCCTAGGCAAAAAGCAAATTCTTGTCAACAATAATTTACCGATCGTTAAAATAATATGGACGAAGGGAACCGTGCGACACACAACCCTGTTGTTGCCTAAAAAACATGCACAGTTAGTGATACTATCTGAAATGTTATCGAATTGGTAGTATCAGGACAGGCTACACCTGCGATTGACTGACAAAGTAATTGCGCATCATGCCCATGTCTTCATGCTCCAGGTTGTGGCAATGATACAGGAACATCCCCGGGTAATCATCAAAGTCCACCAGGATTCTGATGCGCTCGCCCGGCATCAGCAGAACCGTGTCTTTCCAGCCTTCATCCACATAGCCTTCGTGCCTGACGCCGCTGCGCTCAATTACGCGGAACTGTTTGCCGTGCAGATGGATAGGATGCGGCATATCCATCATGCGCATCATTCCGCCGCCGCCGGTGTTGTGGAATTCCCAGATCTCTTTTGAGCCCAGTTGAACGATTTCATCTTTGGCTACGTCTTCCATTTGGAATACACGGCCATTGATTGTCCATTGCATATGCCCCATATTGAGATAGAATTGTCGCGGGTGCGAAAAATTATCTGCCTCCCTTTGCCGGATGGGTTCAATATCGGAAAGTTTTTGCGGCAAAGACCGGTTGTTTTTCACACTTTTGGTAACGTGAAAGTTGAATACCGAAAAACTTGCCCCCAGTGGAAGGTTTTGATTAAAGCCTCCTCTTCCACCCATCATC
>CAZKYZ010000077.1:0-11960 GCA_964557055.1 uncultured Desulfobacterales bacterium | reverse complement strand
CCCCGACTCCTCGTTCATATCGGTTATTATGTTCTTTTATCATTTTCTAACACTCTTCTCTTCGGTTTTCGTTTTAAAACCCTGGCCAGTAAAATTTCTTCTTTCGACAGATTCAGCACCGAAAACAAAAATTCTTTGGGCCGCATACTTTTGCCCGCTTCGGATTGAATTGTCATCCTCAATTTTACCCCGGATTGTAAATCGATATCGGTGACATGTCGTTTTAAATCGATTGTTGACTTCCGTCCTTTGTGATTGGTGCGCTCAACCGGGAAAGTGTCTGCGTCGGTAAAAAAAGTCAGTTTTGCAGGATCAATTTTTTGGGTAGTGATAATTTGATATTGTTCGGTCTTTTTGCCGTTATTCTTAGTCTTGCCAAGCACCTGTCGGCACCCGAAAACGGAAATGCCGCCGGTAAGATGCCGGGACAATAGAGTCACGATGTGACCTGGCTCCACCGGTCTTTTCAGGGAAATAAAAACACGTTCGCATTCACTTTCCATTCCTGTTGGCAATGGATCTTCAAAGGATATCTTGGGCAAGGGATGGAACCCCTGGGAAAAGGCGATCGGCAATATAGACCTGCGAATAGCTTGAGCGAACAATTTCGCCATTTCCAGGTGACCAAGAAATCGTCCGGATCCTGTTTTGGAATAAAGAATTTCATATTTGATAAACTCTCCCCCGTTTTCGTTTACAGGGAAACCCGGGGGGGTTTTGATATCATTGGCAGAAAATGTAACCGGTTGAATTTTTTTGAAGTCACAAACCCCGCAGTCGTTGCAGGCCCCCTCCCGACAGTCTTCTATTGTACTTTCATTCTCGGCTCTATGCCATTCGTCAATTAAAAACTGCCTGTTAACACCGGTGTGTATATGGTCCCAGGGAAGTGGTTCATCAAACCCTTTCGGGAAGCGGATAAGTCGATCGGCATCGATACCCTCTTCACGCATAGACTCCTGCCACAGGTCGAACCGAAACTTGTCGCTCCACCCGTCAAACCGGCAGCCATTGAAATAGGCTTTGATAAGTAAACTGGATAGTTTTCGGTCTCCCCGTGCCCACACTCCTTCCAGGTAACTGACTTCAGGGCTTTGCCACTTAACGTGAACACCCGGCATTTTCAACCGCTGTTTCAAATAATTGATTTTTTCTCTGGATTCTTCAAGGGATATCTGTGGAACCCATTGAAATGGCGTATGTGCTTTGGGCACGAAGGTGGCAAGACTGACATTGAGGCGGGTCCCTTTGTGTCTGGCAAATGGTGCTCTTCTGATCTTCTCAACCAGATCGGCAATACCATCGATATCCGCTTGGGTTTCGGTAGGCAGACCAATCATAAAGTACAGTTTGATAACTTTCCAGCCCAATCCGTAGGCAGCTTCAACTGTAGAAAGGATGTCTTTTTCGCTGATGTTTTTGTTGATAACATTTCGAAGTCTTTGCGTACCGGCCTCAGGAGCGATGGTAAAACCGGTTTTACGAACCCGCTTGATCTGATTCATAAGTTCCGGGGTCAGGGTACCGGCGCGAAGGGACGGCAATGATACAGCTATATTCTGGGGCTGGCAGCGGTGCATCAGCAGTTCAAGCAAAGACCCGATGCATCCGTAGTCCCCGGTACTCAAGGAGAGCAGGGAAACATCATCATAGCCGGTTGCCTCCAAGGACTGTTCGGCTATCAGCAGCAGCGTGTCAACCGATCTTTCCCGAACCGGACGGTAAATCATGCCGGCCTGGCAGAATCGGCACCCACGGGTACATCCTCGAGAAATTTCGATGCGAAGCCTGTCATGAACTGGTTTCCCAAACGGTACCACCGGAAGGGTTGGAAAAGCGGCTTTATCGAGATTGCCGACAATAGCCCTCCGGACCCTGGAATAATCAGGATAAACAGGTGTGACTGTTTGCAGGCCTGCTTCATTAGACGATGCCTGAAAAAACGAGGGGATATAAACCCCCTGGATGCCGGCCCACTGCTGCAACAAATGGGTCTTATCCGGACGGAATGAATTTTTCCATTCCATATGAAATTCGGCCATTTCCATAATCGCGTCTTCACCGTCTCCCACAAGAATGGCATCAAAAAAATCAGCTACCGGTTCCGGATTGCAGGCACATGGCCCTCCGGCAATTATCATCGGATGGGAATGGTTTCGATCCGCTGCTAAAAAAGGAATTTCGGAGAGCTCCAGCATGGTGAGGATGTTGGTATAATTCAGTTCATAAAGAATAGAAAAACCAACAATATCAAAATCTTTTAGGGGTCGTCCGTTTTCCAGAGACGACAAACCCTTCCCGTTGTCGCGAAGCAATTTCTCCATATCAACGCCGGGAGCAAACACTCTTTCCGCAAGAATTTCCGGATGGCCGTTCAGCAGGTGGTATAAAATCTGAATCCCAAAATGGGAAGTCCCGATCTCATACAGATCCGGAAAAGCCAATGCCACCGACAGCCGAGCGGATTCCCATTTTTTACAAACGGCGTTGGTTTCACTTCCAAGGTAGCTGCTCGGCTTTTCAACCAACGACAGGATTTCTTGAATGCATTGTGATGACATGATATAGCTCAACCGATTCTGCGGGGCTTGTCCCCGGAACGTTCCAGTAATGGGTTGTCCGGTTCACATAATATGCTGTAACGTATTCTTTCCAGATATCGTATGGCCGAACATTTTAAACTTCTTATCATGAGAAAATTAGATAAAAAAGTCAACCTATTATCTACGGCCCCACGGCTGCTGCCGGCCTTTCTTTTCTATTGCGTCTATATACCGGCAGTATATTCGTCAGAGACGGAGCTGCCCCGAGAAAACACGGGCCCATCCTAACAAATCCTCATGTTATTGAACAATCGTGAACCATAACCTGTCATTTGTAGACGGTCACCCTAAAAACCGGAGTGAATCTCATGAAACGATATAAAATAGCAGCATTGTTACAGACCCCGGAGCCCATGGAAAACGTGGTTGTTAAAGGTTGGGTACGAACGCGCCGTGATGCCAAAACCTTTTCTTTTATCGAAATAAATGATGGTTCTTGCCTTAAAAACATCCAGGTGATCGCCGACAGTTCCATAGACGGGTATGATGCGATTGCCAGGATAACAACGGGTTCAGCCGTCTCTGCCGAGGGGAAATTGACGGCATCCAAGGGAAAAGGCCAGCAATGGGAAATTCAGGCAAAAAAAATAACGCTGCTTGGCCCGGCACCGGAAAGTTTCCCGCTTCAAAAAAAACGTCACACGGACGAGTATCTGCGGACCATCGCGCACCTGAGGCCAAGAACGAACAAATACGGTGCTGCATTTCGCATCCGCTCAGAAATGTCGTGGGCAATTCACCAGTTTTTCCATAACCGCGGTTTTCGATACATACATACACCGATTCTTACCGGGTCCGACTGTGAGGGCGCAGGAGAATTGTTCCGGGTCACAACCCTACGCAACGATTCCGAAAAACCGTTGGATGCTTCCCAGGACTTTTTCGGTGCCGAAGCGAACCTGACCGTTTCCGGACAGCTTTCCGCTGAAATGCTGGCCCTGGCGTTGGGTGATGTATACACGTTTGGCCCCACGTTTCGTGCCGAAAACTCCAATACCCGCAGGCATGCTGCAGAATTCTGGATGGTGGAACCGGAAATGGCCTTCTGTGATCTTTCAGGAAATATGGATCTCGGTGAAGAGATGATCAAAGAACTGATCCGTTTTATTTTGACATCCTGTGAAGAGGATATCGATCTGTTTGCCAGGTTTGTTGATAAAGGCCTGTTGGACCGCCTCCGAAACATCTCAGAATCGGAATATGTACGCCTGCCGTATACAGAAGCTGTGGGCATTTTAGAGCGTTCCGGCAAACGGTTTGAATACGATATATCTTTCGGTTGCGACCTACAATCGGAACACGAGCGCTTTTTAACGGAAGAGCATTTCAACGGCCCCGTGATCCTGTATGACTATCCAAAAGAAATAAAACCGTTTTATATGCGTCTCAACGACGACGAAAAAACGGTTGCCGCCATGGATTTACTTGTACCGGGACTTGGCGAAATTATTGGCGGTAGCCAGCGGGAAGAGCGGCTTGCGGTTCTCGAAAACCGGATGGTCGAACAGAACCTTCCAAAAGAGCCGTACTGGTGGTATCTAGATTCCAGAAAATTCGGTTCGGTAGAACACAGCGGTTTCGGGTTGGGATTTGAACGCTTACTGATGCTGGTTACCGGTATTCGCAATATCAGGGATGTGATTCCTTTTCCAAGAACGCCGAACAGTATTGACTTTTAATCACCTTGTCCCGTATGGCTCCTGGAGCGGCCGGCACCTTTTTTAATCTCCGCAAGACACCGTTTTATGATGGGCGACATTTCGGAATCATTCAATCGACGATTCTCGAAAGCTGTACCGCCCATGAAGATATTTTTTGATTTTCCTTGAGCAGCAGACCACGGCTTTCGTAGCTGGTTTCATTAAGCTGTATCAAACATTCCGAACCGGTATAGGTATGGTCTTCCGTGGAAAATGAGGACAGAATGGTTTCCTTTACAACAACGAAAGAACCACGAAATGTACCGATCCCGGGATTTTTGGACATCCAGGTTGTCTTGTCCGCTCCACTTTTGAAAGGAATTATCTCATAATTGTTTTCCAATTCAATCGGTGTCTCGAAAAAAACCTGTAAAAAGGCAACGGCCACCCACAGATCGGGACGGTGAAGTATGACCGTTTTCCCTCGTGCAATCTTTTCTACCGAAAACTGGTCATAGTAATGGCCGTCCGCTTTCCATTCCGCTTCCTTATAAAAAAAAGTGTGTTTCATGCTAATCCTCACGGAAATGTTTTCTTAATTTTACCCCCACGAAGTTCGGGCGATGCAAACCTGGGCGCTCCGTCGGCGCCGGATCGGGTGCATGGCTCTCGCAAAAAAAGGTGTCGGCGCTGTGGGGGAATGAAATTATTTCGGTCAAACCAACAATAATCGGGCACCACTATGTTGGAAATTTTTGGGACAATTCGTTTTTAAGTTCCTCAAGAATTTTTATTTGTTGTGGATCAATTCGGCCCTCGTCCCTGATTTTTTTAATCTCCAGCAGTGCCCGCATCGCTGTGCGCCGGAAATCGCCTCGAAAGTCCTTGTAGCAATGCTCCTCTTTTTCCGGATTTATCCGCATGTAGTATGCCTGTCGATCTTTTTCGATTTCAGGACCAACATCACCGCTATAATTTCGCCAGATAAGACGTCTTGCCAAAGTTCTTATTTCAGCTTTTGAAAAAGAAGGTATGCGCTTAATCTTACCCTTCATATCCGCCTGGTGGAAAAAAGAACAATTCTCCTGATCCTTTCGACTCAGAAACCCGACCTGATACAGCGCTGCATCCGCATCAATATCGATCACAGGCGGATATTCATATTCCTTGTGATAACGGATAATTTCCGAAAAAAGGGAAGCGTTTTGTTTCAGCCAGCGTGTATTATCTGTCGCTTTTTGCATCCTTTCCGGATTCATTCGTTTGGTAAATCGTTCCAGGGGGGGTAAGATTAGGTTTGGCTCCCCGGGCCTTTTGCGAATAACCCAGGTATTATCCGCAAGCGTTTCCGAAGTCAGCTCATGAAGATTTTCACTGTCCATCCGAAGCCAAAGTGTCTGGTTGCTGTATGGCACCGATTTGCCCAAAAATAAAACAGGTACCTGGTAACCATTTTCCGGTCCAAAAATAGCCCCGGTCATGATACCTGTCCGGTGCGGGCCCCATTCTGTTTCAAAAGCAACCGGAAGTTTTTCCATCCGCTGCTGGTCCGTTTCCTTAAAAAAGAAACCACTAATATAGTCCCAGGTTTCCCGTTCCTGGTAAAGCACCCTGGCCAGATTGACGGTTACCTCTGTATCAACCATGGCATTGTGGAAGGGACCGGAGGCAAGGTTGTTGCTTTTGCCGATTTCTTCGAGCCGTAAAACAGGTTTACCGTTACGACCCGGCCAAGTCAATATATCCGGTTTATACAGGTAATAGAGAACCGCCATTGGAAGTACATCCATGCGCCGGCACCCTTTGGCATACTGGTGGGTGTATGGGGAAAGCAGATTGCGGTAAAAAGAGAACCGCAGAAACTCGTCATCGAAACCAAGGTTGTTGTATCCTACGCTCACGGTTCCCGGCGAATTAAAGATTCGGTGAATTTCCGTAACGGCTTCATATTCACACGTTCCCTGATAGGATTCCTGCAGGGAAATTCGGTTGATAATCATAGCGGCGGGGGACGGGATGATGTCCGCTCTGAGTTTGACCCGGATATCATATCGTTCAAGTTCGTGCAGTTCGGTATTTGTTCGAATGGCCGCGAACTGTAGAATCTGGTTAAACGCCCGGTTCAAACCGGAGGTTTCAAGATCATAAAAGAGATAGGTATTCATATAACTGGATTTTTTATTTATTGTGACCGGGAATCTGAATTACAAAAAGCGTCTTTTGATAAGGTTCCGACATCACCTTGATGCTTCCGTTGTGTTGGCGGACAACCTTTTCTGTTATATATAAACCCAGTCCGGTTCCACGGGCGCCTTTTGTGGAATAAAAAATAGTAAAAATACTGGCCAGGCTTTTTTGATCAATGCCTGGCCCGTTATCACTAATCTCAAAAATGATTTTACCGTTTTCCTGGTAAGATCGAAAGGTTATGATAAATCGACAATCGGTTTTATCTTCAATGCATGCTTCCACGGCATTTTCGATAATATTGATAAACGCTGAACAAAGAATACCTTCATCAATTGCAAATGTGGTATTTGTAAGTTCAAAATCTGTAACAAATTCAATGTTTGCGCTATTTATTTTTGGCTTTACCGTAGAAGCGACATCACAGGCAAACCGATAGGCATCCGTAATTCTCAGGTTGAGTTCCCTTTCCTTGGAATAGTAGAGAATATCGTGGATGATTTTTTTCATGCGCTCTGCCATCATCTTGGACACATCAAGCCCTTCTTCAATTTTCCCGGGCTTGTTTTTGTAAAAGCCGGAATCAATCATGTAAATCCCGGCATCGAGTCCGGTTAAAATCCCTTTTATTCCATGCGTTACAGAAGAAAGCATCAATCCAAGAGAAGATAAATTGTTCTCCAACTGTCGCAGGTTTGTAATATCCACCAGGATAACCAGAATCTGGGTTAATTTTTGAGCGGTCGTCAATATGGGAGACGTCCACATCATGGTTCGGAAGCTATTTTCCTTCCTGTCGGTAAAAACCATTTCGGCCTGATGCGGTTTTGCATCTTCCAGTGTTTTTTGAACCGGGCAATAGGAAAGGGGCACATCCCGCTGTTTTAATACATCAAAAAAAATATTGCCGCTTTCATCCCCAAAAACTTCAGAAAACTTTCTGTTTTGCGCCGTTATTTGAAATTTTCTATTCAGCACAGCAACATAGCATGGTACTTCATCAAAGAGTTGTTGATAGCGCTGTTGGGTTGTTTTTAGTTCTCTTTTTAGGCGCAGCACTTCTTTTACACCGGCTGAAACTTCCAATATTAATTCTATTTCACCGTTATTGTTAAAAATTGGTGCGGTATGCACAATAACCGGTATTTGGGTGCCGCTACGATACGCCACTTCCGCGTTAATTTTCTGTACGCTACCGCTTTTAATGGTTCTGCCCACAGGACATTGATCCGGTTCTGAAGTCTTTCCTCTGTATATTTTCCAGCTTTCTTCGTTGATAATGTTTCCAAAATGTTTTTTGTAGGCGGTGTTGGCCATCAAAATTTTCATATTCCGATTATGGATGGATACAAAATATGGAATTTCATTGAAGTAGCGAACCCCCCCTTCCACATCGTTGGCGATTTGTCCAATAAAAGAAGAAATGTTTTCGACAATCTGTCGAACAGCAACAAATCTTTCTGTTTCGATCAATTCATTGTATGTTTTTCGTATTTTTTTTATTTTTTTGGTCTGTTTATCCAGTTTTTTTTGGATTTTTATTGTTTTTAATGCCTGTCGTAAAAGTAGTTTTGACGGCTTTTCGACAATCGGTCTTTGAAAAATACCGCAAACAATGTCCATCACTTCATTGGGAACATCTGCTCCCGTATGGGTATCGCTTATCAATAAAATTTGGCGGTTTACTTTTTCTTTGTTTATTTTTTTCAACCATGTCAACCATTTTCCTTCTGTGGCCGCAACATCGATGATAATCACATCCGGTTGGTTTTCAGAAACCAGTTTTACCGCTTCCGTTTTGGAGTCGGTTACCACCACATGAGACCCATTAACATCGGCAATTAGTTTTTCCAGTTTTTGGCGACTATTGAAATTCGCGTCCGCCAGTAGTATTTTTAAATTGCTCATTGGGTGAGCCTTTTGGTGGTCTTTGATATCCGGTAATGAAAAAGGCCGGTGTATACCAGCCTTTTCCCCGAGTTCAGGTTACTCGTTTACAAATAAAACCACTATATATCAAGCATACTGACTTCAAGGGCATTGTTTTGGATAAATTCCCTTCTTGGCTCTACATCATCACCCATCAGGATTGTAAATATTTCATCCGCCCCAACCGCATCTTCAATATTGACGCGCAGTATATTTCTTTTTTCCGGATTCATGGTCGTTTCCCACAACTGATCCGGATTCATTTCTCCAAGACCTTTGTACCTTTGTATAGACATTCCCTTTTTACCTGCTGCAATCATATAATCGACCAACTCTTTTTTGGTATGGACGATCACCGGTTGTGTTTCATTTTTCGCTTCGATCGGAATTATCGTATAAAGTTCACTTTCATATTGGCTTATTTTGCGCGACAGCAACAAAAGAGTTTGATAATCCTTGGAATGAATCAACCCCCTTCCAATTTTCACAGGTGTCTCCTGGGTGTCTGTAACGGAAGACTCTATACCGGTATTCTTGGTGACCATTAGTTCATATACTTCACGTTCCTCACTAAACAAAAGGTCGCCTACCTGAAAGTTGTTTTTTAATAAATATCCTTTCAGGTATGTCATTTTTGTTTTGTCCTGAAGAAAACTTTTATCCTCTATCTCTTCTTTTATCAATATTTCGACAAGTTCTTCCTCCACTCCATTCCTGCCCAAGCGCGAAAGCGCTTCAACATATTCTGAAAGGTCGGAAATAAATATATAGAGGTTGTGATCCACAATTTCTTTATTATCCTTTGTTTTTACACACATTGTATTGGAAATTTTTTTTAAAAGATACTCGCTCAATTGATTTTCATCTTTTAAATATTGTTCACTTTTTCCTTTTCCAATTTTAAGAAGTGGCGGTTGGGCGATATATAAATATCCCTGTTCCACCAATTCCGGCATCTGGCGGTAGAAAAACGTCAACAATAAGGTGCGGATATGGGATCCGTCTACATCCGCATCTGTCATAATGATGACTTTATGATACCTGATTTTTTCAATATCATATTCTTCTCGGCCGACACCTGCTCCAAGCGCTGTTATAATATTTTTAATTTCTTCACTCTTTAGTATTTTATCGAACCTGGCTTTTTCAACATTTAAGATTTTGCCTTTCAGTGGAAGGATAGCCTGAAACTTACGGTCTCTTCCCTGTTTGGCACTACCTCCGGCGGAATCACCTTCCACAAGAAACAACTCTCTTAGGGCTGGATCCGAAAATTGGCATTCGGCTAATTTTCCGGGAAGGGCGGAATCCATCAGTGAGCCCTTATTCCTAGCCAGATCTCTTGCCCGTTTCGCCGCATCCCTAGCCCTTGCGGCATCAATCGCTTTTGAAATAATTTTTTTTGCCACGGACGGATTTTCTTCCAGAAAACCACTCAATTTTTCATTTACCAGGGATTCAACAAGACCCTTTACCTCACTGTTTCCCAATTTGGTTTTGGTTTGGCCTTCAAACTGCGGGTTTTTTATTCGGACGCTTATTACTGCCGTTAAACCTTCACGAACATCATCGCCCCCTATCTTGGCGTTCATGTTTTTGGGTAGATTTCCATTGGTCGCATACTGATTAATACTTCTCGTCAGGGCTGCTTTAAATCCAATTAGATGAAAACCACCCTCAACCGTATTAATATTATTAGCAAAAGAAAAAAGGCGCTCTGTAAAGGTATCATTGTATTGTATGGCAACTTCTATCTCCACATCATTTCTTACACCACCAATAAAAATTGGTTCGTGTAATGCTGTATTCATCCTGTTTAGATAATTTACAAAAGAAACAATACCACCTTCATAGCAAAACTCTTCTTTTTTATCCTCGCGTTCATCCTCAATTATGATACGAACGCCTTTGTTTAAAAAAGCAAGTTCCCTGAGTCTTCGAATTAAAATATCAGAACTAAATATAACATTGTTAAAAATGGTACTGTCTGGAACAAAATGAATTTTTGTCCCCTTTTTTTCCGTATCGCCCGTAATGGTCAGTTCGCTGGTTTTATAACCCTTTTTAAACGTCTGATAATAAATTTTTTTGTCGGAGTAAATTTCAACTTCCAGAAAACTGGAAAGTGCGTTCACAACAGAAATTCCAACACCATGAAGCCCGCCGGAAACCTTATAGGAATCGTTATCGAATTTCCCTCCAGCGTGGAGTTTCAACATAACCACTTCTACGGCGGGAACATTTTCGGTTTTGTGGATACCCACCGGAATTCCCCGCCCATCATCTTCTACACTAATACTGTTATCGGTGTGAATTGTAACATTAATATTTTCACAATAACCAGCCATTGCTTCATCAATGCTATTGTCTACTACCTCATAAACAAGATGGTGCAATCCGGCAATATCTAAATTACCAATGTACATGGAGGGCCGAAGCCTTACCGCTTCCAGACCTTCCAGCACATCGATACTACTGGCATCGTATTTATTGTCCATTTTTTAAATTCTCATCGGCATTATTACACTTAAAAAACGATTGTCATTTTCTCCCTCTATAATGCAGGGTTTTTCTTCATCCACTATATTTAGTAAAATATTTTCTGTCTCTATAGCATTTAGGGCCTCTATAAAAAATTTTGGATTAAAAGCAGCTTCAATGGGTTCCCAATTATATTCTATTTCCATTTCTTCCCGGGATTCTCCCACATCTGGGTTGGTGGCTGTAATTATTAATTTATTTTCTGCAAACCTAAATATAACCCCTTTATAATCTTCAGATGATAAAATAGACATTCTCTTTAGCATCATCTGAAAAAATGTTTTTTTTATTTTTATCACATGTCTATCTTCACTCTTGAAAATAATTTCGGTGTAAGCTGGAAATTCACCTTCCAGAAGCCTTATAATAATGGTTTCCGATGCTTTTTTTATGATAAAATAATTTCCTTTAGCCCCTATATTTATAAGTCCTGCTCCCGACAAAAATTTACTTACCTCCGCCAACCCTTTTTTGGGAATTAGCACGCTGGCCATTTGCGGCAGAATAATGCTATCATCAAACCCGTGCTCCGACATGGAAAGCCTACTTCCATCCGTTGATACCAATCGAATATATTCTTTTCCGTCTTTTTTTATTTTGTTTATAAAAATACCATTGATGTGGGCCCTTTTATCATCACTGGCTCCTGCTACAGTAACTGTTTTTTCAATCATTTTTTTAAATAAATTAGATTCCATTTCAAAAAAATCAATATTTTCAATAACCGGTGTTTCCGGAAAATCTTCCGGATTCATGCTAACCAGATGATATTCTACATTCTTGTTTCCAATTTCCAACCACCTGTTCTCAATTTCATTTACAAGAATTTCTTCACTTGGAAAATCGCGAAGTATCTCATAAAATTTTCTTGCGTTTATTGCCAAAACACCCTCTTTTTCATTATCAGAAGGATATATACCCTCAAAACCGGTTTCTAAATCCGTTACGGTGATATGAATTCCAGAATCCACTGTCTTAATTAAAATATTTTCGGTTATTGCCAAATTACTTTTTCGACCGGTAATTCCTTGAATTTTGGAAAGTACATCGACGATATCAT
>CAZKYZ010000076.1:0-11966 GCA_964557055.1 uncultured Desulfobacterales bacterium | reverse complement strand
CCGCCCGGTGTAATAATAGGCAAGCCCCCGGTTGTTAAATGCCTTCTGGCTTTTTGAATCCAGTTGGATAGCCGTGCTGTAGTCGGCGATGGCGTTTCCAAAGGCATCTTTGTTAAAATAAGCAACCCCCCGCTGAATATAGAGCACCGGATCGTTGGGACTGCTCTTGATCCGGATGGTGGTATTCCGGATGATCGTGTCATCCGAATCAGCGGATAGCAAGTTATTCGTCAAGCCCGACAGAAAGACCGTAAGTAAGAGTATCAACAGTATCGTTTTTCGTTGCATGACATGACCTCCCGATTTTTTTTCGATATCTATAAGTGGTTTTGAGACCTTCAATCAAATCCATGTTCACGGCGGGTGAACAGCTTCAAACACAGACATACACTGCGTATTTCGAGGATTGAATCCATACACCCAGCATCGCTTGCAGCCTTAGGGGAAGTTTTGAAACCAATTCTGCAATTTGTCTGCAATGATTGTATTGGTTTGCTTCCCTGCCTGACAAACGCCCCCCCCCTAACCCGCTTGCACATAAAAAAGTGCACCCGGCACTTCAGGAAGTGCAGGCCAGGTCTATCAAAATAGAATTTCCTATAAAAACAGCGGCGCTTTTTTGGTATGATTTGTGCTGCCATATTACCATAAAACGGCTTCAGGGATAGGTCTCCGGCAACAGTATTGTATTACCCGGCAAGGTTCAACAAAAAAATAATGGAAAATTTGCCGCCCCCCTTTCAAACGGTCACAGGCAGTACAGCTGCACCGCAAAGAATCGTATATCGCCCCATCATCCCCCTGGTTCTCGCGATGACAGGCGGTATCGTCACCGGCTTTTACTTTCCGGGCCGGTTGACGGCAGCCGCGTGTCTGATCGCTGCCCTTTTTGCCTATATGGGCTATCGCTTGTTCAAAAATAAAGCCTTCAAATACACTCCCCTGCTGCTTTTTACCGGCATCGGTTATATGCTGGTTCATCCCTGGATCACCCCTTGTTTTCCACCGGAGCATGCCATTCATTTCTGTGACGGTAAGACCTATTTTTTGCAAGGTACGGTAAAATCCGAAGCAATTCAAAAGGGATACCGTTCCAGTTTATACCTGGAAATGGATTCAATCGGTTTACACGCATCCAACCTACCATCGACCGGCCGACTGCGCATTACGGCAACCGGCGACCTGCCCGGCCTGGAAATTGGTGACACAATTCGCCTGACTGGAAAACTACGTAGAATCCGAAGCTTTCAAAATTTCGATGTTTTCGACTATGCACAGTATATGGCTTTTCGCAAGGTTTTCGTCAGCACCTACTGCAAGGGATCCGATATATTGATCGTGCAGAAAACCAGCCGGCATTTCTACGAGAACCCGATAACCAGCATGCGCACCCACGCCCGAAATCTAATCGAAAATGCCGTAACCGGTGATTCCCGTGATGTTCTGAGGGCATTGCTCGTTGGGGATAAAAATGCCGTCCAACCTGCGCTGAAAGACGCCTTTGCCCGTACAGGAACCAGTCACCTCCTCGCCATTTCCGGACTGCACATGGGAATCGTTGCCGGAACCAGCTTTTTCATCGGCACACGCCTGCTTGCCTTTATTCCCCTGCTCCTCTCAAACGGTTGGGTCCGCAAAACGGCAGCCTTTGGCTGTCTAACCCCGGTATGGTGCTACGGTCTAATGGCCGGTTTGTCGCCGTCCACCCTGCGGGCAGCCCTGATGACCACCGTCTTTCTTTTGGCCGTTATCCTAGACCGGGAGATGGATGTTTTCAACACCGTGGCCATTGCCGCCATGTTTATCCTCGTGGTGGATCCGCCGGCCCTGTTCTCCATATCCTTTCAACTCTCCTTCAGTGCAGTTTTGGCAATTTGCTTCGGCATGGCCTACATTCCCCGTGCCATTCCCACTCAAGCCGGTATGCTGCGATCGATAAAACGCCATGCTTTTTTGTTGACAGCGGTATCCCTGTTTGCCACCATGGGCACCCTGCCATTTGTCTGCCGATACTTCAACCTGTTTTCCCTTTTCTCACTTCCGGCCAATCTGTTGATGGTGCCGGTCATCGGATTTATCGTCGTCCCACTGGGTCTTTTCAGTCTTTTAACGGGGTTTTTCTGCCAACCACTGGCTATCTGTGGTCTGCGTTTGGCGGGCATTCTGCTTGACGGCTCTACACGGTTGCTGCTTTATCTTTCCGGATTTGATTTCGCCGCAATAAATATGTTTACCCCGTCCAACCTTGAAATCTTTCTCTATTTTGCACTCGTTCTATCGTTCGGGAGGCTCTTCCAGACCCGTTGCCTGGCGCGGGGGGAGGCGGCAAACCGCATCCCGCCTAAAACTTCGAATATAAAATGTTCTAGCAGTGGGAGGGGAAAAAGGGGGCTTCCCGGGTTCGCTCCGGCCGTCATCATCGCACTGATTTTTCTAATTGCCGCCGGTGATGTGCTTTACTGGGTGCACAAACGGTTTTGGGATGCGAAACTTCACGTTACCTGGTTGGACGTGGGCCAGGGCAGCGCTGCCCTTCTGCAACTTCCGGGGGGGTATACCATTCTCGCCGATGGCGGCGGATTCCCGGACAACCGGGTGTTTGATGTGGGCAGGCAGATAATAGCCCCTATCCTGTATCGCAAAAAAATCCGTTCGGTGGATATGGTCATCCTTTCCCATCCCAACAGTGATCATTTAAATGGACTGCTGCATATCCTGAAACAATTTAAAGTACAAACGGTATGGACAAATGGTGATATCGCCGATACGGCAGGATATCGGGAATTTATCACCATTATTCAAAAAAAAGGGATTAACCATCCAAAAGATCCATTGATCCCGAGCCAAACAACGATTGGGGGTGTGGAGGTATCCATTCTACACCCGCCCTCCGACAGTCACACATACAATGATATCAACGCCAATTCTCTTGTATTTCGAGCCGGTATGGGATCTGTTTCTTTCCTGTTTACCGGGGACATAACGGCCGAAAGCGAGCGACAGCTGATAATGTCGGCGGGTGCGCAGTTGCAATCAACCGTATTAACAGTCCCTCACCACGGCAGTATGACTTCCAGCACCACTGCATTTATCGCAGCGGTTGATCCCGCCACAGCGATCATCTCCGCCGGATTCAACAACCGTTACCATATGCCCCATGCAGCAGTGCTGAAACGCTACCACCAGCATGGCTGCCGGGTCTACCGAACGGACATCCAGGGCGCCATATCAGCCGTAACCGATGGCACTGCCATCCGTTTCCAAACCGCTGCAGATCCTTAGCTTCACGATCAATACAAGCCGTTTGACGGGATAAATGCCGGCTGCAAATGAATGCAGCGCCTGTCTTGCCTGTTTCATACGATCGATCCGGGACAGCCGGCTGCTGAAAACCGTCAATAGCGCAGCGGAGGATGGTAGGATGGGGTGTTTACAGAGGATAAATAAGCAGTTTGAATCGAATGTCAGAATGACATCAGCAATCGCAATCGTTTTTTCAACACCCTGCTAAATTGCTTGACACTCATTTCGGTTCTATATAATATTTTTTTCCACATTACGCGTTGAGGCGGAAAATTGTTTCCAGGAACCGGACCTGCACCGAAGCAATACGTTCCTGCTTTATTTAAAAACTGTTCCCGGGATTTTTTCAATTCCGGCAGGAAGGAGCATGGTAATGAGATTTAGAATGTTTTCGTCCGTCACCCTGTTGGTTGTAACCCTCAGTGTTTGTTTGGTTGTACCCGTCATTTCAGAAGAACGGCAGACCGGAGAAACCATGACCGTCCCTTTGGGTAATTTTGAAATAAAAGTGCCCGAGGACGCCGAGTTGAAGCGAAGCGTCGTTACGATGCCCCACTCCCTGCACTTTTTTGATTACAACTGCATGGAATGTCATCATATGTGGGATGGGGAATCCGCCATCGAATCTTGTGCCACATCGGGTTGCCATGATTTGGTCAAACCGCCGAAGGAATCGCCGACGGACATCACATACTACAAAAATGCCTACCACACCAAATGCATCAACTGCCACAAGGAACAAAAGGACAAAAGGACAAAAATGGCGGCGTATTTAACAAAGGGGGAAACGCTTCCCAGCGCCGGTCCTACAGGCTGCATTGCGTGCCATCCCAAAGAAGAGGGTTAAACCGCTTAAGACCAATATAGCTATAGCTCGTTTCCCTGGGAATAAGGGTTCAAGGGGCCAAGGATTCGAGGGGTCAAGTGAAATGCTAAGGGATGGGTATTCGGTGAGGTTTTGAAGCCGTTTCTAACCCACTCGGGAATTTTTTCCCTGAGTGGGTTACTTTTGGGCAGCGCACGATTCATCGCTCTTGCCGTCGGCCAAAGCCGGTAGGTATACATTAAATGTCGTTCCTTTTCCGGACTCACTGTAAACCGTAATGCCTCCATGGTGCCGCTCAAGGATACGGTAGGCAGTGGCCAGCCCCAGACCGGTTCCGCGGTCGATTTCCTTGGTGGTGAAAAATGGCTCAAAAATTCGGTCCTGCAGTTCTTTTTCAATACCAACACCCGTATCGGTGACCGAAATTTTGATAAATACACCCGGAGACGTCTTGAACGGTTTGATATCCCCCGCGCTGATCACAACGTTTTCTGTCTGTATCAACAATTCGCCGCCGTCCGGCATAGCCTGCCATGCATTTACATAGAGATTCAGCAATACCTGCTCCAGTTGCCCGGAATCAACAAGGGCTTTATGGAGCCGTTGATGGCTTGTGAGATGGATACGGATGTTTGTTTTGGTCCGACCGAACATTCGTGATGTCGTGCTCACGATCTGGTTGATATCAGCGACTTCCATTTCAGACCTGCCGCCACGGGCAAACCCGAG
This sequence comes from uncultured Desulfobacterales bacterium, assembly GCA_964557055.1. Classification (GTDB taxonomy): domain Bacteria; phylum Desulfobacterota; class Desulfobacteria; order Desulfobacterales; family CAZKYZ01; genus CAZKYZ01. The sequence goes on along the minus strand of CAZKYZ010000076.1, from coordinate 7,108 downwards.
GAGTTGCCGGGTCAATGCGGTTCCATTTTCAATATACTGTTTCAGGCTATCCAGCTTTTCGTAGAACGGATCCTGCGGGTCTATATTGGGCAGCACCTGGTGCAGGTTCTCCATCATTCCCATGAGAATATTATTGAAATCATGAGCGATTCCCGATGCCAGGGTTCCAACCGCTTCCATCTTCTGGACTTGCTGCAGGCTTGCCGCCAGTTTGCGCTTTTCCATCTCCACGCGGTGACGTTCGGAAACATCCCGGACGATCCCCCGGAAGCCCGCAGGAATGCCCGTCGAATCCTTTACAATATAGGTGGACAATTCCACCACCCGTTTCTCCCCGTTTTTGTTGATAACTTCGTAATTGTTAATCCGTCTTGATTCCTTGCTCCTGAATATTTCGTTAAACACAGCAAACATCCGTTTGGCTGTCTCCGGATCCGAATAGGACCGGTTGTTCATACCCATTAGTTCTTCACGGCTGTAACCCAGTATTTTTGTCAGAGAATCATTGAAAAACGTAAAGTCGCCTGCCAAATCGATTTCAAAATAGCCTTCCTCGATACTGTCGACAATGGTTTTATATCTGCGCTCGCTGGCACTCAGTTCAAGTTCGGACGCCTTACGCTTGTTGATGGTATACTGGACATGGGATCCAAAAATGACAAACAGGCAGAGTACCAGCAGGCGCGTCCATATTTCAAAAACATCCGGTCCCAAAAGATGTCTGACAAAGTTGACATCCGGATCGTAAAAAAAATATAAAAAAGATTCGAGTACCCAGTAGAACAGCGCAAGCCATAGAGCCACCAAAATCATCGAATCTTTTATGCGGGACGGTTTTTTCATCTAGCGGATCTCTCTCACCGATCAGCCGGTTCGTCGGCAGGCAGATAAATATTAAACGTAGCTCCGTTGCCGATTTCACTGTATACGGTAATACCTCCCTTGTGTGACTCCAGGATGCCGTAGGCCATAGCCAATCCGAGTCCGGTCCCCTCAGAGGTGCCCCGGGTAGTGAAAAACGGTTCAAAAATGCGCTCCTGAATCTCGTTTTCGATTCCCTCGCCTGTATCGGTGACAGAAATCATCATATACCGGCCATTTTCCAGACGGCAGGGTTTAATGTCGTGCGTATCCAGCAGAACATTTTCTGTTTTGATAAACAGTTCTCCTCCGCCGGGCATGGCATGCCAGGCGTTAACAAAAAGATTGAGAAGCACTTGCTCTATCTGCCCGGGTGCCACGCTGGCGGGCCAGAGATCCTGCGCGAAGTTGGAATGTATGGTAATGCTGGTCTTTGTGCGGCCAAACATACGGGCGCATTTTTCGACCAGTTGGTTGATATTGGCAACCTTCTTTTCATAAGTTGTCCCCTTGGCAAACCCGAGCAGCTGACTGGTAAGCCCTTCTCCATTTTGGATGTACTGCTCAATGTTCTTCAATTTGATATAATAGGGGTCTTCGGAATCGATATGGGGTATGATCCGGGTTATCGTTTCCAGCATACTCATGAGAAGATTGTTAAAATCATGCGCAATCCCGGAAGCCAGCGTTCCAATTGCTTCCATTTTCTGAACCTGCTGAAGTTGTATAGCCAGGCGTTTCTTTTCTTCTTCGGCTCGTTTCTTTTCTGAAACATCTCTCACGATTCCACGAAAGCCGGTGGGCATCCCCCGGCTGTTTCGGATTAGGGATCCGGACAGCTCCAGAAACACTTTTTCGCCGTTGGGAATCCTGAATTCTAAATCGGAAACTTGCACGGCTTCACCCTTTCGGTAAACCTGATTGAAAAGGCGATACATTCTACCGGCCGTTTTTGCATCGGAAAAGAAACGGTTGTCCATTCCCAGCAACGTGTCTCGGGGGGATTTGGCCATGCGGCACAAGGCGTCGTTCAGGAAAGTCAGTCGGCCGGACAGGTCTGTTTCAAAATAACCTTCATCAATACTTTCGATGATTGTCTGGTATTTTTTATGGCTGGCACCAATGGCAATCTCTGCCGTCTCCTGCCGTTTCATGGTGTACTGCACATGCGAGCCAAAAATAACAAACAAACAGAGTACCAGCAATCTTGTCCAGGCGCCAAAACCGTGAGTTCCCAGCAAGTGCGCAAAAATATTGATCTCTGGTGAAACAAAAAAATACAGAAACGATTCGAGGATCCAGTAGACAATCGCCATCCCTACTCCAATGAAGACCATCGAGTCGGTGACAGCCGTAAACTTTGACAGTTCTCTTGACATGTTTTCGGAAAATTCCTTCTGCGGTACTTGCATTACTATGTAAAAGAAAGCGGCAAGTCAAATAAAAACAAAAGAGTATGCGGTTGTTAGCCACTATTTCCAACCAAAAACCATGCCGGCGAACAGCCCTGCTAGGATCTGCCGCCATCCAAATTTTTGCCCGCTGTGGGCCTCCCCCAACGAGGCAGGCTCGACAAATGTGGCATCCGAACTTATATTGTTCTGCATGGATCAACCTTTCTAAAATCACCCCGGAAGGAGTGCTTTGATGTTCATTCGATTGTTGCCGACCAATAGACGGCTGATTTCGGTGCTGCTGCTGGCTGCAGCCGCGTGCCTGCTTATATACCAGGGATGCAGCTGGCTGGACGCTGCCGTTGATCGTGATCAGCCTTCATCAACTGCCCTTCCGACAGAAACTTATGCGTGGCCGCATGAGGCCGGTGATCTTACTCCGGACCCCGATATTCGTATGGGGCGGCTTACCAACGGGTTCCGGTATGCCTTGAAGGAAAACCACAATCCGGAAAACCGGGTAAGCGCCCATCTGATTATCCAGTCCGGATCTTTCCATGAAGCTGAAGACCAGCAGGGTTTTGCCCATTTTTTGGAACATATGCTCTTTAACGGCTCCACTCATTTTGGTCCGGGCGAACTGGTAAAATATTTTCAGGAAATCGGTATGGATTTTGGCCCGGACGCCAATGCCCGCACCGGCCTATATGAAACGGTCTATGATCTGTTGCTACCTGCCGGTAACCCGGAAAGCATCCGCCAGGGGCTCATTGTCTTACGGGACTATGCCGATGGAGCCCTACTGCTCCCATCGGAAATCGATCGGGAACGCAAAGTTGTTCTGGCTGAAAAAAGATCCCGGGATTCGGTGTCTTACAGGACTTTTGAAGCGACACTGGCTTTTCAGATGCCGGAAGCAAGGATATCCCGCCGACTGCCCATCGGGAAAGAGGATGCTCTGGCAACTGCGGACCACTACCGGCTGAGAACTTTTTATGACACCTGGTACCGGCCGGAACGAATGGTGCTGGTAATGGTGGGTGACTTTGATATGGAAGCGGCCGAACAAATGGTGGGTAATGCCTTTGGCGACATGGCATCCAGAGCAGAAGCGCTCCCGGAACCGCCATCCGGGAGAATCGAACACCATGGCATAAACATATTTCATCATCACGAAAGGGAAGCCGGAAATACGGAGGTCAGCATAGAGGCGTTTCGTTTGCTGCCCACCGAAACGGATACCTACAGGCTCAGGCAAGAAAAGCTGAAACAAGATATTGCCAACAGGATTGTCCAGGACAGGCTGAATCAACTCGTAAATAACCCGGATGCCCCCATCACCTCTGCTCATATCGGCTCTGGAAGGTTTTGGCGCAATGTGGAATATGCCGGTATCAGCGCCGAATGCAACCCGGAGAAATGGAGTGATACGTTGGAATTGTTGGAGGCTTCTCTTCGTCGAGCGTGGGTACACGGATTTACGGAGTCTGAGTTCAAACGCGTGCAAAAGGATTTTTTAAATACACTTGAAACGGATGTCAAACAGGCTTCCACCAGAGACAGTAAAAAACTGGCCCACGGAATCATACGGGGAATTGGCAGGGCTGAAGTCTTCCTTTCACCACAGCAGGAAAAGGAACTGTTTTATGATTATATCCGAACCCTGAAAAAGCAATCCATTCATGAAGCCTTTCAGCGCTCCTGGGAGCCGGATCACAGGTTGATTCTGGTTACCGGCAATGCGGCTCCCCAAAATGACCAAACAAATCCGGAAGCACAAATTCTGGCCGCCTACGAAGAAAGTGCGAAGACCGTTGTTAAAAAAGCGGAGGAAACGGAGAAAATCGTTTTTCCCTATCTTCCGGAACCGCCCGCAAAAGGGGTCATCATACGTCAGGAATGGGTCGAGGACCTTGGCGTACGACAGGTTGTATTCGAAAACGGTGTCCGCCTGAACCTTAAAAAAACCGATTTTGAAGCCGATTCCATCCAGTTTATTCTGTCGACCGGGAGTGGGCGAAGTACCGAACCGGAAGACCTTCCAGGGCTTGCATACTTTGCCGAAGCCGTTGTCAATGGAAGCGGGCTTGGCCGCATGGATAAAGATCAGCTTGAAATCGCATTGGCCGGAAAAAATACGACTGTTTCCTTTCACGTGGACAATGAGAAATTCTTTTTTGCGGGAAAGTCGGTTCCAGGTGAATCAACGCTTTTTATGCAGCTTTTACGGGCACAGCTGATCGATCCCGGTTTCCGGGAGGATGCGCTTGTGCTGGCCAAAGAACGCTTTGGTCAGGAGTATGCATCCATGTCTCGGTCCATTGAAAATGCCTACCAACTGTTTATTCAACGTTTTTTGGCCGGTGGTGATTCCCGTTTCGGTTTTCCGCACCCACCTGTGCTTCCGAAAATTACATTGGCAAGCATCCGTGACTGGCTCCCGCTCCCAATAGAAAACCCCGATGTCGAACTGTCCGTCGTGGGTGACTTCGACACGGAGGAAATTATCGAACTTGCGGCCCTATACTTGGGAAGCATCAAGAATCGGCCGTCAAAACAAAAAAATGCCGCACTGAGAACCGACCCCTCTTTCCCCCGGGCGGAGTACCGCGACATTGACATGCAAACAAAGATACAAAAGGGATTGGTGATTGTCGCCTTCCCGACTGCAGATATCTGGGATATTTCCAGGACCCGCAGATTAAACATTCTTGCCAGGATTTTCTCCGACAGGATTCGCGAACGGATTCGTGAAAAGCTCGGCGCTGCCTATTCTCCTTATGCATATAATCAGGCCAGCCGGGTCTATAAAGGATACGGTGTTCTGGAAACACACATCATTATCAACCCCGCGGAGTCGGCAAAGGTCATCGCTGAGGTGACACGCATTGCATCTGATATGGCCGAAAACGGCGTAACCACGGAGGAATTGAAACGGGCCATTGAACCGACGATGACCAGTTTAAAAGAGTACCTTACCAAAAATTCATACTGGCTGCATACGGTTCTTAACGGTTGCGGTAAATATCCGCAACAGTTGGAATGGTCTGGAAATATGTTGACAGATTATGCTTCCATCACCCGGGAGGAGATATCATTTCTGGCGGCGGATTATTTAAACGTTCAACAGAGCGCCACAATTTCAGTTACACCCAAAAACCGCGGTCCGTCCGAACCAAATTGATTCAACAAATATCCTCCAGATATACATCAGGACGCCAAACATAAAGAAACCCTCAAAATCGCGGCCAAGCTATTATGAGGGTTTCTTTATGTTTGGCACTAAATGTGTTGCGACCTTGTTATGCTGCAGGGTTTTCCAACTTCCGCGGAAACCCGGCATTTCAGGCATCTGGAAGCACACCAGGGCTCGGCTTCTATTCAGCCGAATTTTCCAGGGGTGTTTTTTTCTTAGACGGTTTTTTTCTTTGGGGCCGCTTTCTTCTTCGCAGCAGCTTTTTTCTTTGGGGCCGCTTTCTTCTTCGCAGCAGCTTTTTTCTTGGGGGCCGCTTTTTTCTTCGCAGCAGCTTTTTTCTTGGGAGCCGCTTTTTTCTTTGCAACAGCTTTCTTCTTGGGTGCTGCCTTCTTCGCAGGAGCTTTCTTTGCAGCTGTCTTCTTATGCATCTTGTCAACCTGCTTTGAAATGGAATCTACTCTCTTTTCGAGATCTTTCAGTGCCTTCTTTACAGCTTTGAATAAATCCTGAAGCATTGGCATTTGTGTCCACCTCCTTTTCCGTATGATACGTAAATAATATCACCGCAGTAAGCAGCAATAAAATAATTATATGGTTATAATTTCAATAGTCAACAAAAAAACGCTTCTGTTGACTTGATGACAAACCTAAGAAAGTATCGATACCATCTCAAACATACGGTTTTGTATGCGGATAAAAAACGACGACTACAAAGAACTAAACCAGGCCCAGCGGAAAGCGGTAATTTTTGAGGAGGGCGCCCTCCTGGTGATCGCCAGCGCTGGAAGCGGAAAAACAAAAACGCTGATCCACCGCGTCGCCCATCTGATTGACAGTGGGATTGACCCCCGGGAAATCCTTTTCCTTACGTTTACTGGAAAAGCAGCCAACGAAATGCTCACACGCGCAGAAACACTTATCGGTCAAAAATGTCGGAGTGTCGTCGGTGGAACATTTCATTCTTTCGCTGCTGCACGGCTTCGACATTTTGGCGAATTCGTTGGCGTCAATCCGGGCAACCGACAGGTCCTTTCCCAAAAACAGGACCATGGCAGGCCTTTTCAGCCGCTCGGTCAATAAAAATCTATCCATCGAGCAGCTGCTTGTCGATGAGTACCCCTATTTCGAAATGTTCACCGATGAAATCAAAGTCATTCAGGCAACATATCAAAACCAAAAAAACCGGCATCAATTCTGTGACTACGACGATCTCCTGATATTCTTATATCGCCTGCTTCAGGAGGCACCTGTCGCCTGTGAACAGATTTCCGCTAAATACCGGTATATCATGGTTGATGAATATCAGGACACCAACCTTCTTTAGGCTGGCATCGTCAAACATCTGTCTGCTTGCTACGGGAACATTATGCTTGTTGGTAATGATTCTTAGAGCATTTACGGTTTTCGGGGAGCTGATTTCAGAAATATCATGCACTTTCCAAAACAGTTTCCGGACACCACAATTATTCGGCTGGAAGAAAATAGATCGGTTTCATGGGTCGCTACGCATGGCGCACCAGCTCAAACAGAATGTTTTCCGGGTGCCAAAAGACGTTTGGCCCACAGTTGAGACACTTTAAAAGAATACGATTTCGGGTTTGTAATCAATCGCCGTATAGGCCGAATTTTAACGCCGCATCGATCGTGTTGCTGTTTC
>CAZKYZ010000075.1:0-11990 GCA_964557055.1 uncultured Desulfobacterales bacterium | reverse complement strand
TCTATATCGTGACAATGCTTTTCTCCTTTAACAGACGATTTTTCGTAATATTCGGATATGGTAAGCATAAGATCTACAGATCGAAATCTAGACCCTGCGTCTTTTGGGCGGACGACATCCATTGTGGGGCATGGGTGTGACATCCCGAATCATCAATAAGTTAAATCCAGAAGCCTGGAGGGAACGCAGGGCGGACTCTCTACCGGCACCTGGTCCTTTCACATACACTTCAACATTCCGCATACCATGTTCCTGGGCCTTTTTGGCAGCATCTTCGGCAGCCATCTGCGCTGCAAAAGGAGTGCTTTTCCGGGATCCCTTGAATCCCTGGACTCCGGAACTGGACCATGCAATGACATTTCCAACCGGATCGGTAATCGTAACAATGGTGTTGTTAAATGTCGACTGAATATGGACGACACCGCTGGCGATATTCTTTTTTTCTTTTTTCTTGGTTCGGACGCGCTTAGCCATAAGATATAATTCCCGTTGATATTATTTACTTCTTCTTTTCTCCGCCTCTTTTCTTTACGGCAGAACGTTTGGGACCTTTCCGGGTTCTGGCGTTAGTGCTCGTACGCTGCCCTCTCACCGGTAATGATTTACGGTGACGAAGCCCGCGGTAGCAACCCAAATCCATGAGCCTTTTTATATTCATGGATATTTCCGTACGCAACTCGCCTTCGACTTTGTACCCACCGTCCAGAACTTTACGGATACTGTTAACCTCAGATTCCGACAATTGACTGACCTTGGTATCCGGGTCAATTTTCAATTTTGCCAGTATCTGTTTAGACGTTGTTCTTCCAATGCCGTATATGTATGTCAGTCCCACCTCAACACGCTTCTGTTTCGGCAGGTCTACGCCCGCAATTCTTGCCAAAGCGAATCCTCCTTTTATCCTTGCCTCTGTTTATGTCTCTTGTTTTCGCAAATGACTCTTACGACCCCTTTTCGTCGGACGATTTTGCATTTGGGACAAATTTTTCTTACTGAAGCCCTGACTTTCATCTTACTTGCTCCCGATAAATCTTTACGATTGTTTTCCCCCGGGTATAAAGACAACCCGAAGACTATTTCGAACGATAGGTTATTCTTCCTCGTGTCAGGTCATAAGGTGACAGCTCCACGGTGACTTTATCTCCTGGCAAAATTTTGATAAAGTGCATCCTCATCTTTCCGGAGATGTGCGCCAGAACCTTGTGTTTGTTTTCCAATTCGACCCGAAACATTGCATTTGGAAGCGTTTCGGTAACAACGCCTTCTACCTTGATCGGTTCTTCTTTTGCCATTTACCTTTTCCCCTGAAACCGGCTGGCACTTATCTATCCCCAGCGACTGTTAATTGTACATGCACGACCAGCAGGTTACCTTCTAGACCGAATCTTCCCGCTCCCCTTACTGAGAAAACCCTCATAATGACGTTGCAGCATATGTGATTCCATTTGGGCAATTGTGTCCATGGCAACGCCAACGACAATCAGAAGTGCGGTCCCCCCGAAGTAAAAAGGAACATTGAACTTTGTGATCAGCATGGAAGGCAGTACACATACGGCGGAAACGTAAATGGCACCACCAAGCGTTATGCGCGTCAGAACCCTGTCAATATAATCGGCCGTCCGCTTTCCAGGACGGATACCCGGAATATAACCACCCTGCTTTTTCATATTGTCAGCCACGTCTACCGGATTAAAGGTCACAGCCGTATAGAAATAACAAAAGAAGAAAATAAATCCGACAAACAGCAGTTCATAAACAACATTTCCGGGCCTCATGGCATCAGCTAAATTCTTGATCCAATCAATCGCCATAAAACTGCCGATGGTTGCTGGAAACATGATAATTGAAGATGCAAAAATTGGCGGTATGACTCCGGATGTGTTGATCTTCAAGGGCAGGTGGGTGCTCTGCCCACCGTACATTCGGCGGCCGACAACCCGTTTTGCATACTGGACGGGAATCCTCCGCTGCCCCTGCTCCACAAAGATGATAATACCGACAACAGCTATCATCATCGCCAGCAGGATGATCACCATAAAGACCCCCATCTCATCTGCGATCACCAGCCGAAAAGTGTTTCCGACTGCCGACGGCATGTTCGCGACGATACCGGCAAATATAATCAGAGAAATTCCATTGCCGATGCCCCGCTCGGTAATCTGCTCTCCCAGCCACATGATAAATGCAGTCCCGGCCGTCAGGGTAACGACCGTCAGGAGCCGGAATCCCCATCCCGGATCAAGCACGATAGCTGCGCCACCGGGTGCGGCCATGTTCTCCAGCCCGACACTGATTCCGAACCCTTGAATGATACTGAGGAGTACAGTCCCATAACGAGTGTACTGAGTAATCTTTTTGCGCCCCTGTTCGCCTTCCTTTTTGAGCCGTTCCAGGTGTGGAATAACCACTGTCATCAGCTGCAGAATAATTGACGCACTGATGTAGGGCATAATCCCAAGCGCAAATACGGACAGTCTTTCAAGAGCACCGCCGGAGTACATATCGAACAGTCCCAGCAGGGTCCCCTTAGCCTTGGCAAAAAAGGAAGCCAGGGCGATAGCGTCAATGCCCGGTACCGGCACATGTACCCCAACACGGTAAACGGCCAAAAGGGCCAACGTGAAAAAAACCCGCCGTTTCAGTTCAGGAATCTTGAATATATTCTGGAACCCGCTAACTGCCATTTTAGACGACCTCTACCGTTCCGCCAGCTGACTCAATTTTCTCTCTGGCTGCCTTGCTGATATAGTTCACCTTTACGGTGATGGCCCGGTCAATAGCGCCTTCCGAGAGAAGCTTGACGCCGTCCCGTAAACCTTTAACAAGCCCTGCTTGAATTAATGCTGCTTCATCAACGGTGCTTCCGCCCTCAAATTTTTCCAGGTCCCGGATGTTGACCACAACAATTTTCTTTTTAAAAATATTTGTAAAACCACGTTTTGGCAACCGTCGGTGAATCGGCATCTGACCGCCTTCATAGCCGGGCCGTACACCACCACCGGAACGGCAGTTTTGCCCTTTTGTTCCTCTTCCGGCTGTTTTACCGGTGCCTGATCCCACACCCCGCCCTAACCGTTTACGTGCTTTTTTGGATCCTGCTACTGGAGACAGTTCATGCAGCTTCATTGGTCTTTATCCTCAGCCTTTACCAAATGGGACACTTTCTGGATCATGCCTCGAATCGCATTTGTATCCTCCAGCACCACCGTTTTGTTTATCTTATTCAGCCCCATTCCACGCAGAACCCTGCGATGTTTTTCAGGCCGTCCGTTCATGCTTTTTACAAGAGTAACTTCTATCTGCCCAGCCATTTTTCTATCCTTTTAGTTGTTCCACTGGAATACCGCGCCTTTTGGCCACCTGCTCCGGACTTCTAAGACTCTTCAGGCCGCTGATCGTCGCCTTAACGACATTATGGGGGTTATGCGATCCCATGCATTTTGTCAGAATGTCCTGAATACCGACGGCTTCCAGGACAGCCCGCACAGCCCCGCCGGCGATGACGCCGGTTCCTTCCGATGCAGGTTTCAGCAGAACCTTGCCGGCACCAAACCTGCCGATCACTTCATAAGGTATGGTTCCCTTGGCCAGGGGTATCTTGATCATATTTTTCTTCGCGTTGTCCATGCCTTTACGAATTGCCTCGGGAACTTCACCGGCTTTTCCGAGACCGGCGCCGACGGAGCCCTCTCCATCGCCGACAACAACAATCGCACTAAAACTGAACCGCCGGCCGCCTTTAACGACTTTGGCAACCCGGTTGATATGAACAACCTTGTCTATAAGCTGATTATCACCTGTATCCTGTCTGAACAAAGGGAGCCTCCTTAAATCGTGTAATATGGCTTAAAATTCAAGCCCGGCTTTGCGAGCGCCTTCAGAAACGGCTTTCACTCTTCCATGATACAAAAAACCGCTACGGTCAAAAACAACCTGTTTGATGCCTTTTTCCAGTACACGCTCGGCTACTAGTTTTCCGACATAACCGGCAGCGTCCACTTTGTTTTCGAAGGACGGACTGTCTTTGACTGGTTTTTCAGTAGTTGACGCGGCAGCCATTGTATGCCCTGTTGAGTCGTCGACTACCTGGGCATAGATATGCCGGGCACTTCGAAAGATGGACAATCGAGGCCTGCTTGCCGTTCCGGATATTTTTTTCCGTATCCGCGTCTTCCTTTTATGACGTGCTTCTTTTTTCGAATTTACCGAACTCATTTTCCAATCCCCGCTAAACCCGGCAGGCAATCTGTGCTGTTGCCGATTCCCCCGGGCAAAATTTCAGGTATTTCCGTATCCGTTCTATTTCGTTCCGGTCTTTCCGGCCTTTCTTTGGATATACTCTTCAGCGTATTTAATTCCCTTGCCCTTATAAGGCTCGGGGGGTCTCAGCTTTCGGATAGATGCCGCCGTTTGACCCAGCAGTTCCTTATTAATACCCTCCAGTTTCACGATGGTGTTTTTATCGACGCTGGCGCTAATACCGATCGGAAGCTCGAAATCAATGGGGTGCGAGTAGCCAAGGTTGAAAAGAATATTTTTGCCCTTAACTTCCGCCCGGTATCCAATCCCTTTTATCTCGAGAACTCTTTCGAACCCCTTGCTGACACCGATGCACATGCTGGAAATCAGGCTTCTCGTCAACCCTTGCAAAGCCCTGCTTTCACGGTCATCCGTGACGGTTTTAACCGTAAGCAGGTTGTTGTCTATGGTAACCGTAACGGCAGGGTGTATCTCCCGGGAAAGCGTTCCCTTCTCGCCCTTTACGGTAACCTTGCTTCCGGTAAAATCGAGTTTTGTTTTGTCCGGTATTTGAACCGGTTTATTGCCTACGCGAGACATATCCGACTCCTCTTTTTACCAACTCTTGCAGAGAATTTCTCCGCCGACATTTTCATTTCTTGCCATTTTATCCGTCATGATGCCTTTGGAGGTAGACAGAATGGCGATGCCCATGCCATTCAATATCGGTTTAACATCCTTGCGGCGAACGTAAACTCTCCTGCTCGGCTTACTAACACGCTCCAAACCATAAATTACGCTTGCCTGATCCGGTGTGTATTTCAGGTAAACCCGGAGGGTTCCCTGTTTGTTATCTTCACTAAATTTATAGTTTTTAATAAAACCTTCTGTTTTTAAAACCTTGGCAATTTCGGTTTTAAGTATAGACCCGGGAATATCCACGCTACCGAATTTTGCCTTTGCAGCATTCCTGATTCGAGTCAACATATCCGCAATTGGATCACTCATGGCCATTGTCGTATTCTCCGTTACACTGTCTTGATTGTCGATTTAATTCGCTTTGCCATTCACTGATCGGTATACCTTACCAACTGGATTTAGTCACACCGGGCAGTTGCCCTGTGGATGCAAGTGTCCGAAAACAGATACGGCAGATGCCGAATTTGCGCAGGTATCCCCGGGGCCTTCCGCAAATGGCGCACCGAGTATATCCCCGAACTGCAAATTTGGGTGTCCGATTCGCTTTGATTACAAGAGATTTTTTGGCCAACTTGTCCTCCTTCGTTCACCGCTGGTGTCTGCGGTTGTATCCTTTGTGTTCAGTTTGCGCAGGCCTAATTCCGAAAGGGCATTCCCAGCAGTTTCAGCAGCTCTTTGCCTTCTTCATCATTTGTAGCGGTTGTAACGACACTGATGTTCAGACCTTTAATTTTATCAATTCGGTCGTACTCGATTTCCGGAAAAATAATCTGTTCCCGGATGCCCAGAGAATAGTTGCCGAACCCATCGAAAGCCTTTCCGGACAACCCCCGGAAATCCCGTACGCGCGGAAGCGCAACATTGACCAATTTATAATAAAAATCATACATTCTGGAGGATCGCAGCGTAACCATACATCCGATGGGCATACCTTCACGGAGTTTAAACGCGGCTATCGATTTGCGAGCCCTGGTGATCACCGGTTTTTGTCCGGAAATGATTTTCAGTTCCTCGGCTGCCGAATCCAGAATTTTGATATTATGAATGGCTTCACCAAGCCCCATGTTAATCACAACCTTGTCCAGTTGGGGAACCTGCATTTTATTGGTGTAGCTGAATTTCTCGACCAGCTGGGGAATTACCTCTTTTCCATAAAAATTTCTTAATGTTGACATCATGATCCTCTTCGGAAATGATCCGGGTGTTGCATTTATGCGTCAATCACCTCGCCACACTTGGCACACAATCTCACTTTTTTACCATCGTCCAATCGCTTCATTTTAACGCGTCCGGGGCTGACGCACTTGTTACACATCAACATGACATTGGAGATGTGCAAAGGGGCTTCGTTTTCGACAATTCCCCCTTGCCTGTTCTGGGCACTAGGTTTGGTGTGCTTTTTAACCACATTAATACTCTCCACAAGAACCCGGCCGTCCTTGCGAAGAACCCTGAGCACCTTGCCGATTTTCCCCTTGTCTTTTCCGGTAATTATCTTAACCTTGTCATTCTTTTTTAGGTGACACGTATCCGTAATCATCCGTCACTTCTCCTCAGGACAAATTTATAGCACTTCCGGTGCGAGCGATATTATTTTCATAAATTTTTTCGCCCGGAGTTCTCTTGCCACAGGTCCAAAAATGCGTGTGCCGACGGGCTCTTTATTAGCATTGATCAACACGGCAGAGTTATCGTCAAAACGGATGAATGTGCCGTCGGGTCTCCGGATCTCTTTTTTGGTCCGGACCACAACCGCTTTCAGGACATCACCCTTTTTCACTTTGGCATTCGGTATGGCTTCTTTCACCGAAACGACAACAATGTCGCCGACACTGGCATACCGCCTTCTGGAGCCACCCAATACCTTGATGCAATAAAGAATTTTTGCACCTGAATTATCCGCAACGGTTAGTCTTGTTTCCGCCTGAATCATTTTCTAATTTCCTTTAAAATCAAACAGCTTTCTCGATTATTTTGCCCACGCGCCATTTTTTTGTTTTACTGAGCGGTCTGGACTCGGTGATGAGAACCTTGTCACCGATGCTGCAAGTGTTGGTTTCGTCGTGGGCAGAGAATTTCGCGTGTCGTCGAATGTACTTGTGGTACAATTTATGCTTTACCAGTCTGGCTACCAGGACAACCACGGTTTTATCCATTTTATCGCTCACAACGGTACCGATAACCGATCTTTTCGTTTTTTGTTTTTTTATAGCGGCCATTAGTCTTTTTCCGTCTCTGCTTTGTTTTCCATTTCAACGATAATGGTTTCCAGTCGAGCCAAGTCTTTTCGCGCTTGATTCAGTTTGGCTGTATTCTCAAGCTGACCAGCGCCGTGCTGGAAACGAAGATTAAAATATCCTTCCTTCATTTCAACCACTTTCGCCTTCATCTCATCCAGGCTGAAATCCCGGATTTCACTTGCTTTCATTGTCCTTAATCCCTCTCAATGAATCTTGTTTTCACCGGGAGCTTATGAGCGGCAAGCCGCAATGCTTCCTGGGCGAGTTCCTTGGGAACTCCTTGCATTTCATAAAGAATTCTTCCAGGACGGATGACGGCCACCCAACCCTCCGGAGCGCCCTTACCCTTTCCCATTCTGACTTCGGCAGGTTTTTTGGTAAACGGTTTATCCGGAAAAATACGAATCCACATTTTACCGCCCCTTTTGACCTTTCGGGTCATGGCAATACGGGCAGCTTCAATCTGTTTCGAACTGATTTTTCCACATTCAACCGCCTGCAGGCCGAACTCCCCAAAATTCAGGGTTTTGCCGCCTTTGGCCTCTCCCCTCATCTTGCCCTTCTGCTGCTTGCGAAATTTTACCTTTTTGGGACTCAGCATGTCCTGCTCTCCTATTGATTACGTCGGCCTTCTTCCGGGGCTTCTTGTTCCAGTATCTCACCTTTAAACACGAACACCTTTACACCGATGATACCGTAAGTCGTTTTGGCTTCGATGAAACCGTAGTCAATGTCGGCCCGCAATGTGTGCAGGGGCACACGACCTTCACGATACCACTCCGTTCTGGCCATCTCGGCACCGCCCAGTCGTCCGGCACAGATAATTTTGACACCTTTGGCGCCGAACCGCATGGCGGAGGAAACTCCCCGTTTCATGGCCCGCCGGAAAGCGACCCGCCGTTCAATCTGCAAAGCAACGTTTTCAGCAATCAGTTGGGCATCGAGCTCCGGTTTACGAATTTCCTGAATATCGATATTCACTTCATGGCTGATCTTTTTTTCCAGTTCGGTCTTTAGCTGGGCGATCTCAGATCCTTTTTTCCCGATAACGATACCAGGCCGTGAGGTAAAAATCCGTAACCGAACCCGCTTGGAGGATCGTTCGATCTCGATTTTGGAGATGCCCGCATGGTATAGTTTCTTTTTCAGGTATTTTCGAATCTGATAATCCTGAATGATGTATTCAGCGTAATTCTTACCGGCAAACCATTTGGAATCCCATGTTTTTACGATACCGAGTCGTAACCCGATCGGATTTACTTTTTGGCCCAAACCAAAGTCCTCCTTTATACCGAATCTTCGGCTAAAATTACTGTAATGTGTGATGTCCGTTTCAGAATGCGAGATCCTCTTCCACGGGCTCTGGCCCGAAACCGCTTCAGGGTCGGTCCCTGATCCACAAGGATATTCCGTATAACCAGTGAATCCACATCGATATCCGGATTCTGGTCTGCGTTCGCAACAGCAGACTTCACAACTTTCTCAACAATTCCTGCGGCCTTTTGAGGCATGAATTTCAACGCATTCAACCCGGCCTCAGCTGGTTTGCCCTTAATGGCACCCACCAGCATACGAACCTTTTGAGGAGAAATGCGTATATATTTTGCTACTGCTTTGACCTCCATCACCAGCCTCATTCCTTTTTCAAAAATTTGATTTATTTAAGTTTCGACTTCTTGGACCCGGCGTGGCCGTAAAAAGTTCGCGTTGGAGAAAATTCCCCGAGTTTATGCCCCACCATGTTTTCGGATATGAACACCGGTATAAATTTTCTTCCGTTATGAACGGCCAACGTGAGACTGACCATTTCCGGAATAATGGTGGAACGCCTCGACCAGGTCTTGATAATCTGATTATTGCGACTTTCCTGAGCGATGAGTATCTTTCTATTCAAACTTGCATCAATATAGGGACCTTTTTTTACCGACCTAGGCATGTCTTCTCCTGTTTCCCGTCATCCGTTATTTACGATTGCGCCTTCGGACAATCAGGCGCTCACTTTTTTTATTCTTTCTAGTGCGATACCCTTTGGTGGGCACACCCCAGGGAGTACAGGGATGTCGGCCCCCGGAAGAACGTCCTTCACCGCCCCCCATGGGATGATCCACCGGGTTCATGGCGACGCCCCTGACCTTCGGCCGTCTGCCAAGCCAGCGTTTGCGGCCGGCCTTTCCCAGATGCACGTCTTCGTGGTTTACATTTCCAAGCCGTCCGATCGTAGCAAAGCATTTGAGCAGAACCATACGCACTTCCCCGGAGGGAAGTTTGATCAGGGCATATTTGCCTTCCTTGGCCATCAACTGTGCGAAAGTGCCTGCGCTTCTGACGACCTGGCCCCCGGTACCGAACCGCAGTTCGATGTTGTGAATCTGGGTTCCGAAAGGAATATTCTGAAGCGGCAGACAGTTGCCGGGCTTGATGTCCGCATCCGGTCCCGCCATTACCGAGTCTCCAACGCTCAGATTCAGAGGTGCGAGAATGTATCTTTTCTCGCCGTCCACATAGTTGAGCAGTGCAATTCTGGCACTCCGGTTGGGATCGTACTCGATAGAAGCGACCTTGGCCGGAATGCCGACCTTGTCCCGCTTGAAATCGATGATACGATAATGTCTTTTGGCACCGCCGCCGCGATGGCGGCAGGTAATCCGTCCATTGTTGTTTCTGCCCCCTGATTTATGGATTACCTTCAACAGGCTTTTTTCGGGAACCGTTTTGGTAATTTCCTCAAAATCCGAATAAGCCTGCGCCCTTCTTCCCGGGGATGTCGGTTTTACTTTTCGTATTGCCATGCCTTACTCCTCGACTTATACACCTTCAAAAAAATCTATCCGTTCACCGGGATTCAGTTTTACGATTGCTTTTTTCCAGTTTTTCCGTTTGCCGGCGATTTTGCCCCTGCTTTTCACTTTGCCCTTTAACTGAATGGTCTGGACGGAAGCAACGGTAACCTTGAAGATCTGTTCGACGGCCTTTTTGATCTCGACCCGGTTCGCCCGTCGGTCTACCTCAAAGGTAACCTGGTTGAAACTTTCCTTCTGAATATTCGTTTTCTCTGTAATCAACGGCCGTTTGATTATATCGTACTGGATCATGAAAGCAGTCTCCCTTCAATCCCTTTCAGAGATGATTCGATTAAAACGAGATTTTTGTGCCGAAGAACATCATAAACATTCAGGCCAATGGTCGGCAGTACCTGAATTCCCGGAACGTTTCTGGATGAGAGCTCCAGATTCTCATTTTTTTCGCTGGTCACGATCAGCGCGTTTTGCACGTCAATATTTTTAATAATATCGATAAAGTCTTTTGTTTTTATCTTTTCCAGATCGAAATTATCGATCACGACCAGTTGTTTTTCCTGCCATTTGCTGGCCAACGCCATTTTCAGTGCAGATTTCCGCACCCGCTTGGGCACCTTTGCGCCGTATTTGCGGAGGCTTGGTCCAAAAGCAACACCGCCGCCCCGGAGAAGGTTTGCCTTAGCATTACCACGGCGAGCCCGGCCGGTCCCTTTTTGACGGAACATCTTTTTGGTACTTCCCGATACGTCACTTCTGCCCTTCACCGAAGCAGTGCCTGCTCTTTTAAGTGCAAGTTGCATGGTGACGACTTCGTGAAGAATGCTGGGTTTTATCTCGATATCGAAGATATCTCCAGAAAGCTCCAGTTGGGAAATTTTTTCCCCATTACTATTGAATACATCTATTACAGCCATAATTTCCCTCTTAATACCATGCCGGTACGTCCACCGGCACTAGGCCGTTTTAATTATCGGTTCCCGTTCCTATTTCTGGAACTTGGGTTTGTTGATGCTAACCAATCCTGATCGGTGACCGGGTAACGCACCCCGTATTAATATCAAGTTGTCATCCGGGCGGATATCAATGATCTCCAGATTTTTCACAGTCTTTCGGTCGACGCCGTAATGTCCTGGCATCTTTTTTCCCCTGATAACCTTGCCCGGCCAGGCACTGCAACCAACCGAACCCGGGATACGGTGGCTATGGCTGCCATGTCCGCTTCCACCGCCATGGAAACCATGGCGTTTGATGACACCTGAAAAGCCGCGACCTTTGCTCGTCCCTGTCACATTAATTCTTTCGCCGATCTCAAATATTTCTACGGATATCTGCTGTCCGGGTTTGTATTCATCCGGATTATCAACTTTGAATTCGCGCAGGTAAGCGAACAAATCGTCACCACTTTTGGCGAAATGCCCTTTCAGGGGTTTGCCGACGCGGGATGCTTTTTTCTCACCAAAACCCAGCTGCAAGGCATTATAACCGTCCGTAGCCTCTGTCTTCACCTGTGTGACGACACACGGACCTGCCTGCACTACTGTTACGGGAACACACTGCCCATCCGACGTAAAGGTACTCGTCATACCCAGTTTTTTCCCCAATATTCCTCTGTTCATAGCTGCACCGTTCCTATGCTACAATTTAATCTCAACATCGACTCCTGGAGAAAGATCCAGTTTCATCAAGGCGTCCACTGTCTGCTGGGTGGGCTCAAGAATGTCCAAAAACCGCTTATGGGTTCGGATCTCGAACTGCTCGCGAGACTTCTTGTCGATATGGGGAGAACGCAGCACACAATATTTATTAATCCTTGTGGGAAGCGGAATCGGCCCGACAACCTTGGCGCCGGTCTTGTTGGCTGTGTCTACGATATCGATTGCAGACTGATCCAGTAACTTATGATCGTAAGCCTTGAGCCTGATCCTGATTTTGGTATTCATTATCATTTTCGTTTCTTTCCCCTTCGGAATTTACTCGATTATTTCGGACACAACACCGGCGCCAACTGTCCGAC
>CAZKYZ010000074.1:0-11991 GCA_964557055.1 uncultured Desulfobacterales bacterium | reverse complement strand
CCTACCTCCTTCTTGGGTTATGGTTCAGCAGGAGAACCGCTGCTTCCTTGGTTTGGTTTCCATTAGATGGTTAACCCGTCAATTATCCGAAAAGTGACTCGCGGCACTTTTTAATATAATTAATACGGATAATTATAAAATATTCCGGCTATATCTCAAGCTCCCAAGGGCGCAAAATAGCATGACCCCTCCAAAAGATCAAGGTGGTATCGATGAGAATGATTCCGGTTGAACAGGGGCCCGCAGGTGCTGCCCGATCGGACGGGTGCGAAACATAACCGCAGCTGAAATCAACGCGCCACAGGCCGATTGTCTTGAAATTTTCCACAAATTATGGTAGTAAATATGACTTTATATCAATACACTACTGGCGTTTGTGAAAGCGAATCCATCCAGGAGAGGCCCGCCGGCCCAGAATAGCGGCTGGATTAACCAAAATGAGGGGTTATTATGGCAACGTTTTTGGTAAAAGATTTAATGGTGCCCTTGTCGGAATATGCATCGGTATCCGAAAAGGCCACCCTGTTCGAAGCCGCATTGGCGCTGGAAAAGGCCCAGGAAAAGTATACCCAAAGCAAGTACAAGCACCGCGCCGTGCTGATTCTGAACGAACAAAAGCGGGTCGTGGGCAAGCTGAGCCAGTTTGATGTCATCCGCGCACTGGAGCCGAAGGATAAACTGCTGGATGCATTTACAGACATCCGGCAGTTCGGCTTCAGCTCTGGATTTATCGAATTCCAGCGAAGGCAGTTCCAAAATGGAAGCGCCTCGCTTGAAGGTATTCTGCCCCAAACGGCAAAACTGAAGGCGGTGAACTTTATGCAGTCCCTGTCCGAAGGTGAATACCTTGATGAAAACGCATCCCTGGAACTTGCCATCCATCAACTGCTGCTGGGCCCCCACCTGGCGCTGCTGGTAACCCGGAAGGGGGAAATTACGGGTATATTGCGGTTGTCGGACGTTTTTGCGGTTGTTTTCCAGGCCATGAAAGAATTGGAAACAGTGAAACAGACGAAGGAGAAGGAATGAAAGAACTGGAAAAACTTTTCGATCGCATTATCCAACGGGTCAACATCAACCTGCGGGAGTTGGAGTACGATGTAAATCCCTTTGTTAAGGGCCTTATCCCTGCCAACCAGATGACCAAATTCTATGCCTTTTACGGAATTTCCCCCAATCATCCCTTAGATCTCCGGTTCCGCCATTCCAACCTTTCCGGCAGTTATTTTCTGGGAAGGTGCCGAGTTACGAATTCGCTTCTCTACAAAAGCGACATCCGGGGGGACGAACTCAAAAAAGAGGGCAGCCTTTTTCAATACCAGGCGTTCAATATTCCGGTGAATAAAGACGAAAAAATCGATATCGAAGACAGCTTTCTGATCAAAACCCTGGTGCACAACTACTCCCACGATCCGGAGACCCTGGAGAAATTCTTTATTCGGGACACCATTTCCACCCATTATGCCAATATTCACGGTTCCCCTTCCGACGGCTGTTTTCTGGGGCCATTCTCAACCGTCGATCTGACAACGATCCGGGATTGCGTTGTGGGTACATTCTCCTACATTCAGGCGGGGGAAATTAACCACATGTGCATCGACCCCGGAACGGTGTGGGTGCGCAACCCGGGTGAATTCAACTTCCTGTACCGCTATCCTGCTGAAAAATTAAACAATTACATCTATTTTTCAGCCGGAAACCCGCCCCAGGGGCTGCTGGTCGATTTTGTGGAAGACCGCAAGGAAGCCTTTCAGCGGATCTTCGAGCCGGTAAACATCGAACCGTCTGTATCGGTTCCCGCTACAGCATCCCTGGATCGCTATGCCGTGATCAAACCAAAAACCCATATCAGCGAAAATGTTCTGATTTCCCAACGGGCCTATCTTCAGAATGCCTGGCTCGGCAAAGGAGCCAATGTGCAGGAGAACTGCTACATTATCAATTCGCGGCTGGAAGGCAACAATGTCACGGCCCACGGGGCCAAGATCATTGAAGCCGCTTTGGGAAAAAATGTATTCGTCGGATTCAACAGCTTCCTGCGGGGACGGCCGGAGGGCCGCCTGACCATCGGCCAGGACAGTATTATCATGCCCCATACCATCATTGATGTTCAGAAACCACTGACCATACCTCACGCAAGTCTTGTCTGGGGACTGGTGGCCGACCCGAAAGATTTGGAAACCAACTGTATATCTCTGCAAGAGTTTTCCAAAGTAAAAACTTCTCTTTCGCGGGGGGATATGCTCTTTGAAGGCAAGGGCGCCAGCTTTGTATCCGCCTTCAAAGATCGCATTCACCACATTCTTCAAGAAAACGGTGCTCTTTTCGATGGGATCAAAAACAAGGGCCATGCCCAGCAGAACCAGAATATCTCCTTCAACACCATCCAACCTTACCCCAAAGGGGAAAAGGAGGGGCTGTACCCCACGATCATCATACAGCCATAGGCCAAAAAATAGACAGCGATGTTCTTGGCCTGCTTTTTTCTTCGAGGCATAATCGAGAGCCGGCGCTATTTAAAAAACGTCAGCAACGCATGCAGGTTGGTCAAAGGATGCGGCGGGCAGCCCGGGATAAAGAGGTCCACCGGCAGCAGGCGGTCGAGCCCTTCTGTGATTTCCGGACTGCCCCGAAAAGGGCCGCCGCTGAGGGTGCAGCTGCCCACGGCGATCACGGCTTTGGGAGCGGGTACGGCCTCGTAGGTTTGCAGTAGGGCTGTTTTCATGTTTCTTGAAATGGGTCCGGTAACCACGATCGCATCGGAATGGCGGGGGGATGCCACAAAATTGATCCCGAACTGGGCAAGATCGAAAAACGGCGTCGCCAGTACATTCAAATCCGCCTCGCAGGCGTTACAGCCGGCCGCAGATACCTGCCGGAGCTGCAGGGATCTTCCGAACAGTTTTTTGAAATGCTGCTTCGAATGGTCGGCCAGGGAGGCAAGAGACCCGTCCGTCAACAGATGGTCTTTCTCGGCGACGGCAATTTCAAAATCTTGGGTAAAACTGACGAACTTCCCGCCTGATATGCGTTCACAGGTTCCGCAGAATACACACCTGCCCATATCGAGCATTTTTCTCTCCGCATCCAGTGCATCTTGCGGGCAGGCCTTGGCACACTGAATGGCCACATACGCTGGTGCGTCTTTGTGGACCTGCGGCCGGCCGCGGTAGCGTTTCCACAATTCTATTTTTTCTTTGGGATATCCGGTTGTCCGGTAGCCCTGCTCGAACCTGTTCTTTAGCGTGTTGAGCATGGTGATCTCTCTTTCGCCGGTTATGGATAGATGGTTATTGGCCTGCGATAAATGCGGCTCCTTCGATTCACTACAGATCAAACCCGCAATAGGACAGGTTATAGCTCTTGTTGTTCAGCGGAAAGTCGGATATCTCCGTATCCCGCAGGGACAGGGACAGCCCGTTCCAGTTGTGAAACGAGGGGTCCTTGACTTTATAGCGCAGGAGTCGGCCGTCGGCATCGGTCAACACACAATGGGATACCTCTCCACGCCAGGCCTCGTTGAGGGTAACCACAAAAGAAGATGCCGCCGGGGAAACGATCCCGGCTTCGACCGGTTCGGTTTCGATGGGGTCCTTCAGCAGGGATTGGAGCAGGGCTATCGACTGCAGCACTTCGTCCGCCCTCACCTTGGCCCGGGCATAAACATCGCCGGTGGTTTCGGCGTTTTCGGGAATATCCAGTTGTGCGTACGACTCCGAGGGGAAACAACGCCTCACGTCATAGGATATGCCGCAGGCCCGCCCTGCCGGCCCCACCAGGCCCAGCTTTTCGGCGTCCGACGTAGGAACGGTTCCGCAATCCTCAAGACGGGAACGAACGCTGGAAGTGGAAAAGAGGAGCTGGATGACATTTTCCACCTGGGGTTTGATCTCGGCAATACGATCCAGCAGGATCTGGCGAACCTCTTCCGTGATGGCAAAGCGGACGCCGCCGGGCCTGATCAGCCCTTTGCTGAAGCGGTTTCCGCAGATCAGCAGGGACATGTTTAAAAAATCGCCGCGCATGCGTCCGCAATAATTGGCCGGAGGTAAAAAGGCCACGTCCGCACTTAAGGCCCCCAGATCACCCACATGATTCTGGAGGCGTTCCAGTTCAAGGGAAATGGTTCGGATAAGATGAGCACCGGCATCCGATGCTGTTCCGGAAAGGGCTTCCATGGCCTGGGCCAGGCACAAGCTGTGCCCCACCGTGGTATCGCCGGCGATGCTTTCAGCCAGCAGCGGCCATCGCTTGGCGTCGGCCTGGACAAAAAGTGTTTCAACACCCCGATGCTGATAGCCCAGCTGAATTTCGAGGTTGAGAACCCGCTCCCCGATGCAGTTGAACCGGAAATGCCCGGGTTCTATCACCCCGGCATGCACCGGTCCCACAGCCACTTCATGAATCTCTTCCCCGTCCACGGCATAATAGGGATAATTCCCGGGAATGTCCTCATTGTAATCATTTCCGAAAACATCCGCCCGGTGTAACCAGTTGGGATGGTAGCGGACCATTTTCAACCAGGGGTGGTCCGTCGGCCGGATGCCGAACTGTTCCGCGATTTCGCGTTCAAACAGGTGAAACGGTTCACATTGAGCGGTCAGGGCAGGATATTCTTCAGGTGCATCACACCCGGCCACCAGCAGTTTTTCGGTGCGCAGCACAGCTATAAGCTTGACGGTATCACCCTCTGAGTAGGCAAAGAAATGGACCACCTTGCCGCCGGCCTGTACAATTTTGACGGCTTCCTGAGAAAAGGTCTCAAAAGGCAGGTGCGGTATCTGCTCCCGCTTGACTGCTTCCCCATTTAAAA
This sequence comes from uncultured Desulfobacterales bacterium, assembly GCA_964557055.1. Taxonomy (GTDB): domain Bacteria; phylum Desulfobacterota; class Desulfobacteria; order Desulfobacterales; family CAZKYZ01; genus CAZKYZ01. Next base: position 7,178 of record CAZKYZ010000074.1, on the reverse strand, counting down.
TTTCTAAAAAAACCGTGTCCATTAAAACCCTCCACCAACGGCGCCTACCGCCTGGATAATCGTCTGGTACAGTCTGCCCGGAATCCAGAAACAGAGCATCAATGAAGTCAACAACAGTGCATACTGGGGCCAGACCAAACTGGCTTTTTCGGTCAACCGGATGGTCGCCTTGGTATCGTCAAAGGAGATTTTCATGGCCTGGCCGGCAAAACCGGCAAAAATAACGCACAGGCTGAAGATGAATACCCCGACCCCCACATGGTAACCGGCCCGGAAAGCGCCAACGATAATGAACAGTTCGCCGATAAAAATCCCGAATGGCGGGAACCCGGAAATGGCGGCAAATCCGCCGAAAAACGCCACAAAGGTCCTGGGCATCCGGTTTACCAGATTTCCGGTATCTTTGATCATCCGGCTGCCGAACCCCAGCAGGATATTTCCGGAAGTTAAAAACAGGGATGACTTGATCAGGCTGTGATGGATCAGGCATAGAATCGCCCCGTAGGCGGCGATACCCCCGACACCGGTGCCGAAGGCAATAATGCCCATGTTCTCGATGCTGGAGTAGGCCAGCATCCGTTTGTATTCCGTCTGCTTGAGAATATAGGTGGCGGCCGCCAAAATGGAAGCCAGCCCAAAGACCATCAGGATGGTTCCGGAAAAACCGCCCAGGCCGGCGGCCACCATGATTTTATTGGTCTTGAAAATGCCCAGGTAAGCGCAGTTGAGCAGCACACCGGACAACAGGGCGGAGGCCGGGCTGGGCGCCTCGCTGTGGGCGTCCGGCAGCCAAGTGTGCATGGGCGCCAGCCCCATCTTGGTACCGTATCCCACCAGGATAAACACAAAACCGGCTTTGAGCCACAGCGGGTCGAGATTTTTGGCGACGGCTGTGAGTGCTGAAAAGGAAACCGGCACATCCACGTTGCCCACATCCATGGCGACCGTGATCAAAACCGACCCCAACAGCGCCATGGCAATGCCCACCGAACAGATCAAAACATATTTCCAGGTGGCCTCCAGAGATGCTGCAGACCGGTGGGTGTAGATTAAGGGCGCGCTGGCCAGGGTGGTCGCTTCAATGGCGATCCACATCACCATGATATGATCGGAGATGGTCACCATGGTCATGGTGGACAAAAACAGCAGCATCGACCCGCAGAAAATCGGCTCTGATTTGATGTCTGCGGCTTTCAGATAGGCTGTGGTGTAGATGGAAATCAGGAAAAAAAGCAGTGATATCACTAGCAGCGACAGCATTCCTTCCGGAGTTACCGCAAAATAATCCGGGAACAGTGGTTCGAACCGGCCAAACCATAGCAGGATCGAGAGCAGCAGGTGCAGGGTACCGCTGGGCACCAGCAGGGATCGTCCCACATTGCGGGGCAGGAAAAATACGACGATACCCGTTAGAAACGGTATGATAAAAATCATTTCAGCCATACGAAACCACCTATTCCTTTAATGTCCGCAAATGTGCCGTGTCCACATTATCAAAGGTCTGTTTTATATTTTGAAGAATGACCGCCATGATCATGACACCGGCCAGAACATCCAGCAGAATCCCGAACTCAACAATATGCAGTGCCCGCACGGAAAATGTGGTGCCCACCAGGTAAATTCCGTTTTCCATCATGATATAGCCCAGCACCATGGCAATGGCGTTGCGGCGGGCGATCAAAAGGAACATGCCGGCCATTAGGACCGAGATCGCCGTTGGCAGCAGCAAGACGCTGATGCTGGTAGACGGCAAATCGAATTTGTGACCGGCGAATGTCGCTGCCACAATCAGTCCGAGGCCGGCGAGCAGGGAGGCATGGTATCCCACGATGGGCTCCACCTCCCGGCGGATAGCCACTTTCTTGATGGCCAGGTAAATGCACAGGGGAATCACAATCCCGCGAATAACCAGGGTCACCAGGGTGAACAGCAGGCTGCCGCCGGAGATGTCATGGCCGAGGAACAGCGGCACAATGGACACCACGATCCCCTGGAAAGCCAGAACCTTGATGAGCGCCGGCAGACGGCTGGACCCGAACGAGAACAAAATCGACAGCAACACGAGTGACAGGAGAGTGTCTACTGAGTTAATCATTTCATAAACTCCAGGGTGATAACGGTGGCAAAAAATGCCAGCGCAAAAGAGGTCAGAATAAATTTGGGCACCCGGTCCATACGGTAACGGGCCATTACCGATTCCATGACACCCACCGCTATGTACACCACCAGAAGAGTGGCGGCAAACATACCGATGTTTGCGACCGGATGACCCATCTCAAAAGGAACAATCAGGCTGGCGACAATAGTTGCATAGAAAAACAGTTTGCAGAAGGCGCCCAATTCGATAATACCGAAATCCGGCCCGCTGTGGTCCAGCACCATCACTTCGTGGATCATGGTCAATTCCAGGTGAGTGGCCGGATCATCCACGGGCACTCTGGAATTTTCCGCCAGCAAAATGATAAAAAGGGAAATGATCACAAATAAAATCGGAGACCCGGCCGTCTGCCATAACATCATGGGCTGTCCCCCGGAAAAATAGGCGGCCAGCTGCAATTCCCCGGTGAGCAGATGAAACAGCACCAGAATCATGAACATGCTGGCTTCACAAATGATGGGAAAATATGCTTCACGCGCGGCGCCCATGCCCTCAAAAGGGGAGGCAGTGTCCATGGCGGCCGCAATGGTAAAAAAGCGCCCCAGCCCCAGCAGATACAAGACAAAAACCACGTCGCCGCTGAAGGACATTACCGGCGGCTGCCCCGCGATGGGTAGAAACAGAAGTGCCGTGAGAGCGGCGCCAAGGGATATCACCGGCCCCAGTTTAAAAATAAATGTCGTACTGGTGCTGTATACCGACCCTTTTTTAAAAAGTTTGACCAGGGTGTAATAATGGATCAACAGCGACGGCCCCTTTTTGCCGCCGAAAAACGCTTTGACCTTGAGGATGACCGCCGCAAAGAAAGGCGCCAGGAGAATCGCCAGGAGCCAGAAAATAATAGAGCCGGGTGTAATCATAACGTCTTCTCTTCAATTGGTTTCTGTCATATGTAGCCGATATTCCCTTTGCTGCCCTTAGACAAAAAAGAGCAGCACTACAATCGCCAGAAGGATATAACCGATGTACAGGTGAATATCTCCGTGCTGCATCCAACGAAGCTTGTCAAACAGCCACAGGACCGGACGAACAATCACATTTTCCATATGCAACTCGGAGATATCATCTACATGGCTCTGGTAATGGGTCTTTTGCGGAAAGCGCCCCCGGATGGCAGGATGATCCTCATGCAGGGGTGCCACCGGTTTGAAAAATTCGAGAATTGAAGCCGCGTAGGAAGAACCTGTGTACTGCATTTTGACGGTCGGCTGCGTAAAGCCACAGCCCCAGGTGCCGGACCTTGCGATGGTCTTGCCCCGGTACAGAAGCGTTCGGAAAGAAAACAGCAGCAGCAGAACAACAAAAAAAACGGCGGCCGCCAGGCTGATGTTGGTGGTTATGTGCAAAAACGGTTCGAAGGGTATCCGTCCGTACCCCAGTCCTATAGCGGCAACGGCCTCCAGCGTCATCAGGATAAACACTCTCGGAAACACGCCAATGATCAGGCACAGACCGGCCAGAACCAGCATGGAAATCAGCATGGTCGGTCCTTTCTCATTGACACCCACAGCTGCATCGCTGCGGGGTTCCCCCTGGAGGACGACCCCCACCACCCTGGTAAAGCAAGCCAGCGCCAACCCGCCGATAACCGCCAGGCTGATGATGGCCAGAATACTCAGCACAAAACCCGTCTTGTCCAATGTCAAACCGCGGAAACCACCCAGATAGACAAAAAACTCGCCCACAAAGCCGTTGAACGGCGGAAGCCCGGAAATAGCCAAAGATCCGATTAAAAAGGTGCTGCCGGTAATTTTCATGTTTTTCAAAAGGCCGCCCAAGGCATCTATGGACCGGGTTCCCGTTTTCTGAATGATGATGCCCGCCCCCATGAACAGGAGGGATTTGAAAATCGAATGGTTGAGCACATGCAGCAGCCCCCCGGTAAACCCGAGTACCGCCATTACCGGGTTACCGGATGAAACACCAAGCATGCCGATGCCGATGCCGATCAATATGATGCCGATATTTTCGACACTGGAATATGCCAGCAGTCGCTTCAGGTCGTGCTGCCCAAGGGCATAAACAACGCCCAGAACGCCGGAGATCATCCCGGCGATCACGACGATCTCGCCGAACAAGGGGGTGTGCAGGTCAAGTACGGCATACATCCGGACAATTCCGTAAATACCGGTTTTGATCATGACACCGGACATAACGGCGGAAATGTGGCTGGGAGCAGCGGGATGGGCATGGGGCAGCCATACATGAAACGGAAACACACCGGCCTTGGAGCCGAAGCCCACAAAACAGAGTATAAACATCAGTGTTTTCGCCGATTCGGGCAGGTTGGCGGCGGCGGAAAAAGCGAAGCTCCCGGTCTGGCCGTACAAGACGCCGAAACCTGCCAGAAGGAACATGGCTCCCACATGGGAAAAAACGAAATAAAGGTAGCCCGCTTTGCGGTTTTGCGCTGAGCGATGATCGTATACCACCAGGAAAAAAGAAGACAAGGACATGATTTCCCAGGAAAGCAGAAAAGTAATGATATTGTCCGCCACAACCACCATTGCCATGGATGCGATCAATATGCTGAAAAACAGGTTATTCACCGCCGTGCCTGATGCTTTTTCAGGGTTGTTCATATAGTGAACACTGTAAACGGCCCCAAGCAGGCAAACCAGGAAAATCGCCGACAGAAAAAAAGCGGAAAGGCTGTCGACCTGGAACGAGAGGGTAAAGGCATTCAGGTACTCAATAGAAACAGCCGCCCGGCCCGGATAAAACAGTCGGGACAAGGCGTCGATCAGGCCGATCAGGCAACCGGTGCCCACAACGGCGGCCCCGACCGCCTTCATCAATCCGAATTGACGCCGCAAAAAAAGGGGGAAAACGCCCCCGCATACAATAACCGCTAACGCGAGAAAAAAAATACGCATAGGCTCCTCTTTTACACCGCCAGCTAAATCAATTCGCTAACAACCCAATTGCAGCGAGACAGACGATCTCCCCGGATCGGCGGGGTGCAGACCAAAAGGTCGCTTCTTTCACCACAGTAAATTCAGGATTTACATTAAGTTCGCGGAAATTATTGTATTATTTACCCAAAAGTCAATACCGTTTTTATACGATGGTCTGTATCACTGCCCGGGCCAGATATTGAAAAGCATCCATGCCATCTTTTTTTGCGTGGGTGCTTTTCTCAATCAAATCTGATAAATATTCCCGATCCGCTTTATTATGGGGCTGCAATTGCCGGTCTATCAGCATGACCTGATTGTCGACTTTTCGAAAAACAATCACCGGTGGGCCGAATCGTTTCGCGCCGTCCGCCCCCGTTTCAACAGGTCCCGTGATCTGGCAATGGGGAAACCGCAAGGGCTTGGGAGCCTCCGCATAGCCCAGCATCTCACCGAACAGCAGCAACCCCTCGAGAATGCCTTCGGCGTATCCGTTATCCAGGGACATCCGGGCATCCGCCTCGATCTTTTCAATGTCTTTAGCCGTAAAAGACAAATCGAGTCTTTGAATGCAGCGTTCCTGCACAAGGCGGACCGTCTCTGCTTTTTTGCTCACCAGCACGTCGGAGTCCTTTAAAATTTTAATGGCATTGCGAATACTGACCATCTCCTTGATGGTGGGGCTTTTGCGCAGTACGACATCGTCGACGGTCGTGCGGTATACCGCCAGTTCATTGTCCGGAACGAGGATGGTGGTGACCCCGTCTGAATCGGAATCTAAAAAATAAAGATCGAGGTCCCGCTCGCGCCGGGAAGTAAACGCCCCTTTTTCCAACAGGTCGTACATGCTCTGCCGGTCTATCCGCTTGGTGCCGTCTGCGGGATCAATGGAACGGATTACGTTGTCGGCCAGCCGGTCTATCTCTATTTTGGACAGCAGGTTTTCCCGAAAAGACATCTTGTCCTCCTTTTGGATTTCGTATACAAACGGATCGGTATCTTATCTACCATAGTTTCAACGGTTTTTTCGAGGATTATTCAGGAAAGTTTCCATAAAATCGGCCCCGGTCAACTGGATTCATAGACCTGTTTCCGGTTCCGGTTTCAGCCGGCCACCGTAAGGAGCTCCAAAAAAAAGGTGCAACGGTTCTTTGAATCGAAACCAAATCGTGGTATATTAGTATCTTCAACAGTGCGCTCAGCCGACACCGGAAAGCCATGTTGCCAAACCGATAACGCACCGGAAAAGCACAAGAATTCGATATGAACAACCTCGACATCCTCCCGGATAGAAAAGGACAGACAGGCGCCATCAACCGGCTGGTTGTGCTTCCGTTTCTCAAATCCGTTGAAATCTCCTATAAAAGTCTCAAGGTCCGGTTCTTGCGCTCCCTGATCACAGCGCTCAGCCTGATGCTGGCCGTGTCTTTCCTCAGTTTTGCCAATGTCAGCACGGATCTCATTAACGGGATTCTTTCCACGGGAAATCCGGAATACCGCCAGAACCTTATCAATAGCGGCTACGACCTCGAAGACAATCAAAACCGGGTGGGCAACAGCCCCAAACAGAAATGGATCGTGATCTTGTCCCTCCTGGTTTGTGTGGTTGGAATTATCAATGCCCAATTGATGGCTGTTACCGAACGTTTTCGGGAAATCGGCACCATGAAGTGCCTGGGAGCGCTGGATCGTTTCATCTTGAGACTGTTTTTACTGGAAGCCGCGATGCAGGGAATCTCCGGTTCCCTGGCAGGCGCCGCATTCGGCTGTATCTTCGCGTTGCTGAACGGCTGGGTTCAATTTGGTACAGTAGCCGTCCGTGCAATCTCCTGGAACGAAGTACTGATTTCCGTGTTGATATCGACAGCTGTCGGCACCACGTTGAGCCTGATGGGCGTCCTCTATCCGGCACTCCTGGCAGCCCGTATGCAGCCGGTCGAAGCTATGCGGGTCGAACAATAAACCTTATCGTTGCATAAAAAACATGGCGAATAGAAGTAAAACAGCTGCAAATATAGTAAAAAACAAAACATCGCGAGCTGAAAAGGATTTTACCGCCGGTGCGTATAAGGATCTTGTCTGTTTTACGCCATGTTTTTTACCCTCCGGGAAAGCCGGAGAGC
>CAZKYZ010000073.1:0-12113 GCA_964557055.1 uncultured Desulfobacterales bacterium | reverse complement strand
CCCTCGGCGCCGCGGCTCTGAAGCTCTCCGACTTTTGCAACGTTAGGGTTTACCCTACTTCAGGCAAATGGAATCTCAGCCCATACGCATTTTGATCTTTTCCAATTATCCGAGTTGCATTCTGCAAGAACTGTTCTTACTATATGAGTTATTGACGGACTCGTAAAAAGCCATGTTTCAGACGGTTTCGTAAAATGTTCGAGATCAAGGCTTGCGAATCCCGAGGAATGAGGCGTACTTATGGTACGCCGCAATGACGAGGGATGAAGCGTAACGCGGATATCGGACTTTTTACGAGGCCGTCAAGGAAACAATCGATAAGCAAACTGTTTTCTTTGTCGCAAGCATTTTCCAGGATGCACCAATATGCAACATAACCTTTTGAATAGTCAATCAAAAGAAATGCAGCGGGGACATTTTTCCGGCCAAAAATTTGCGTGAGCAATAGAGTGTTCACCCCCATGTCCTGCGATAATGATCAATATCCAACGCGATACCCGGCAAACAGCCTTGCGTTCGGGCGAAAAAGCTCCCCAGGTTTGAGATAATTGTGCAACGGTTGGAAAAATGGTAGACAGGATCCATGCTGAAAAACATAGAAGCGGAAAGAAACACCGCCAACCGAAAATCACCGGGAAGCCGTATGCGGAAAACGCCTTCAGGAACAATATTGTTAATTGCACCGGCCATGGACTCCGAAGCAAAAAACAAAACCTTCGGCATCAAACTGCCTCTTCTGGGTTATCCTGCTATCAGTCTGGCCATGATTGCCGCGCTCACACCGGACAATTTCAAGGTGAAACTTGTGGATGTGGCCTACGAACCTGTTCCCTATGAAGAAACGTGCGGCCTGGCCCTGATTGTGGGACAGACCCACCATATCCACAGCGCTTATGCCATTGGCGACAGGCTGCGCGCCAACGGCGCGAAGGTTGTTTATGGCGGTATGCATGTAACGGCTTTTCCCGATGAAGCGCTGGCACACGGAGATGCGGTCATTCTTCGCGAAGGTGAATCCGTGTGGGGGGAAATTATTGCCGATTTTTCGGAGGGGAACTTGCAAAAGAAATATTTCGGTACCCCGGTAGACCTGGCCAGCTTACCCGTAATGAGACGTGATCTCTTCAATAAGAAATTCTACCATCCCGGCGAGATCATCGAAACAACCCGGGGTTGTCCCGTGGGATGTCATTTTTGCGCGGTCCAGGCCTTTTTCGGCAACCAGTTCAGGGTCCGCCCGCCCGAAGACATCAAGCGAGAACTTCTGGAAATTTTCGGACCGAGACCTCCGCAGGCAAAATGGAAAGACTGGCTTGCCCGAAAGTGGCATGCGGACATTCCCTATTTTATGGAAAGACGGCTTTTGTACGTGATGGATTCCAATTTTATATCGGAACCGGCACATGCCCGAGCAGTCCTGGAGGTGTTTCGGGAATGCGACATTCGGTGGTATGGGCATGCCAGTTTCAACCTGATGCGGGATGAATCGATGCTGGACCTGATGGCCGAATCCGGCTGTATCGGCATTAACATCGGTTTTGAAACGCTTTCCCAGAAAATCATCGATAACATGCACAAGTTCCCCAATAAAACGGATGAATATTCAGCCTGTATCCAGGCGCTGCATGATCGGGACATCGGTGTGATGGGGACATTTATGGTGGGATTTGATGAAGATACCCCGGCTGTTTTTGACCAGATCGCTGATTTTGCGATTGAAAATCAGCTTGAGACGGCGTTTACCTTGATTTTGACACCGCTTCCGGGGACGAAAATTTATGACCGGATGCAGTTGGAAGGGCGGATTTTTAATTCCGATTGGCGTGACTATAACCATGGAATGGTCACTTTTTATCCAAAAAATATGACGGTAGAACAACTTCACCGGGGCATGCGGCACACCTGGAAACGCATATACTCCTGGACCGGCATCCGGCGTAGAATCTTAAAAAAACCACGGATTCGATCCTTTTTCTATTTGCCGATCAACCTGGGATTCCGGAAATCCACGCGGCTCATATGTGATGAAAACATCTGGCCGACACCGGGGTGAGTATTTGATCGGCCGGGATAACCAGCGGATTCAATTTGCATTAAAAATTGCCAACGGAAAAAAGGATGATCGGGAAAAAGTCCGGTTTGGATGACCACTATCTAGTGTCCATCCCAAAATGGTGCCGCTAGCAGCGAACACAAAACTGGAGGTTGCCGAAATGAAACCAACCCGAGAAGCGGACGTCATTGTAGTGGGGACAGGGCCCGGCGGTGCGACGGTTGCCAGGGAAATGACCAACAGAGGAAAAGACGTTCTCATGTTGGAATGGGGTGACAGAAAGCCGATTACAGGAACCCTGCCGCAATTCGCCCTGGCCGCGGCGATACCGGGCAAAAGTTTTTTGATTACCCAAGATCTGGGAGGGATGGTCCGGGGTATCACTACCGGCGGAAGTTCGGTATTCTACTATGGGACGGCGTTTGAGCCCCCCCTGGGACTGTTTGATTCATACGGCATCAATCTGCGCAGTGAAGTTGAAGAGATCCGAAAAGAGCTGCCGACACAACCACTGGCGGATGAACTGCTTGGTCCCATGGCGCGCCGCATGATGGAAAGCGCCCGGGATCTTGGTTACGACTGGCAGAAACTGCCCAAATTTATCGATCAGGACAAGTGTAAACCGGGCTGTTTTCGATGCAATTACGGTTGCCCCGAGGGCGCCAAGTGGAGCGGGCGCATGTTTGTGGACGAAGCCGTAAAAAAGGGCGCCCGGTTGATCAACGACGCAAAAGTGTTGCGGGTCCTGGTGGAAAACGGCAAGGCTATCGGGGTCGAGTACAGGCGCAAAAAAATGGTCCGGCGCGCCTATGCTGCAACGGTTGTGGTGTCCGCCGGTGGTATCGGATCCCCCCTGATCTTGAGAGCGACCGGGATAAAAGAGGCCGGCTATGATTTTTTCTTCGACCCTCTGATCACCGTCATGGGCACTGTCGACGACATCCGGGGCGGGCGTGAAATACCCATGGCCGGCGGGATGCACGTAAAAGAAGATGGATACGTGATGACCGATATGACCGTGCCGTTAGCCTTGCACATGCTGCTTAATGCACAAATGGGGCGCCTGGATCAGCTCCATACCCATCAAAAAACGCTCCAGATCATGATTAAAATAAAAGACGGTCTGGGGGGCTGGATTACAGACAAGGGCGGCATTCGTAAGCGCATGACCGAGGTGGACAAAGTCAAGATTTTTAAAGGCTACGCCCACGCAAGAGAAATCCTGGCCCATGCCGGTGCTGCAAACATTCATCGCAGTTGGTATCTGGCCGCCCATCCGGGCGGGACGGTCAAGATCAACGAGCTTGTGGATACCGATCTGAAAACTGAGTTTGAAAACCTGTATGTCTGCGACTGTTCGGTGATGCCGGAAGCATGGGGATTACCGCCGACATTTTCTCTGATTGCCTTAGGAAAGCGTTTGGCCAGGCATTTGACAGGTACCGAACAAACAGTAGCCGGAGTAGAAAACGCAACAGCGGCGCAACCGGCAGCTGCATTATAAACGGAGGTGCACTTACATGGAGGTGAACCAATCCCATTCTAACCTGTTTGGCAAAAGGCGGATAAGACAAAAGTCGTCGTCTTCCAGGGCTCAGGGCTCAATTAGAAAGATCCAATACGCACGACTTAAGAATTCATAGGTTTTTCTATCGCGTATCGCAAAACAGCATGAGAGCAATATCGCCGGTGTCCAGAGCAGTAAATAAATTTTCTGTTCAGGTTCAATATGGAATTGCACAAAATGTCCCTAAATTATTGCCCCTTTTTTTAAGCTATCTCAAAAAAGAGTCCTGACTGACTTTCGAAAGGAAGTCAGGCGCTGCAAGTTACAAGACTTGCCCCCTCTGTTCCCCTGATCCTGCTTACTTCTCCTCCCAGACAGGCGGTCGTTTTTCGAAGAAGGCTTTGACGCCTTCCTTGGCGTCGTCGGTGGCGCACAGTCTTGCAAAGGCTTCGTTCATGTGGGCAAACTGCTTATCATATGGCATGTCCTCGGTCTGGTAGAAGGCTGTTTTGGCGATCTGAACAGCAATGGGGCTTTTTTGGGCCAGTTTTTCGGCCCAGGAAAGAGCTTCAGCTTCGAGCTGATCCGCGGGCACCAGTCGGTTGACCAATCCCAGAGCCAGCGCTTCGGGAGCCTTTATCAGTTCCCCATAGAAAAGCAGCTCCAGTGCTTTTTTACGCCCCACGCAACGGGCAACGGGAATCACAGGTCCGACACAGTTCAACCCCACGTTGATGGCGGTAAGACCCATACGGGCATTTTCCGCTGCAATCACCAGGTCCGCCGCGGCGATCAGTCCCATGCCATTGGCAGCAGCCACACCCTGCAACTGTGCTATAACGGGTTTTTTCATGCGGCTGATGGCCAATAAAGGCTGTTCCATGCGCTCAATCCAGGCCCGGTATTGCATCGCCGATTTGCCAGCCAGTTCATTGACATCGATTCCAGCGCAAAAGGTTTTTCCGGCCCCCTTGAGGAGGATAACGCGCACATCCGGATCTTCATCCAGAGAGAGCAGGGCTTCATAAAGCTCCCCGGCCATGACACTGTTGAATGTGTTCATTTTGTCAGGGCGGTTCAATGTCAGTTCACCAACCATTTTAGAACTTTTCGCTACAATCACCGTTTCATAATTCATGGCTGCCTCTTCTTGTTTGGATTTCTCAAAGGGATAGAATACGGATGAGCCCAATATTCCATTATTCCACTTTTGGGGGATACACCCCGGATTTTATTTTCATATACACCGTACCAGGATGAAAAGTCGAGGGGCACTCTCATCGGATTGCATAAAATTGGGTCAGTCCTTCATTTTCGACAATATTTCTGCTTTGCGGTACGTGTATTGATTATAGCCTGAGCGTTAAGTGGATTTTTGCATTGAACGCCTTTCGTTGAAACATCTTCTGGACCGGTCTGTAGTCCGTTTGAGCGGGGGCGAAAAGCAACGGGTCGCCCTGGCAAGAGCAATGGCAGTTCAGCCGTCTGTGCTGCTTTTGGATGAACCATTGTCGGCCCTGGATCCGAATTTTCGGGAAGAGATTAGAGAACTCATCAAAGAACTCCACCAGGAGAGCGGGATTACAATCCTGATGGTCACCCACGATTTTACCGAAACGCATTACTTCGCTCAGCAGGTGGCTGTCATCAACCAGGGCCGGATTGAACAGAGCGGACGCCTTGAAACGATTTTCCATCTACCTGCCACCAGATTTGTCGCGGAATTTGTGGGGATGCGGAACATATTCGCGGCAACTTTTACAAAAACCGGTGCCGTTGTTGAAGAACTTTTTATTCTTCTGGATCATGTGCCAGATCCAGATGCGCAATACGTGGCAATCCGCCCGGAAGACGTTCACCTCATTTCCCCGGAATCATCGGGGACCGCCGGCAAGGTCAATCGATTTAGTGCAACGGTTTCGAGGATCATAAACAAGGGCGTGTATTGCGATATCATGATGATAGTCGGTCAGGTCCGATTCCACGCCATGATGACCACCAGTGATTTGCTTGATCGGAATTTGGTGGAAAAGGACCGGGTGGTTATGGCCATTGATCCGAAAAGGGTTCATACCCTGCAGTGACATAATTTTAAGGGCAGGTCTACTATGCGGGAAGCTGGAAAGTAGCGGATACACCAGGTAAAATTGATATTTTTAATGTTACGGCATTATTTTATACCGACAACTTATCCCATTTCAACAGGTTGGCCACTACGATTCCGGCCAGAAAGCCGGCCGCCAGATTCGATGCCAGGGTAATACCCAGGATAAGAACAGGAACGAACATCTCTTTGCGGGTTTTCAGATCGAGAATGGTAAGGGTCAGCTGGGCACCGGCAAAAATCAACAGCACCCCCAGGGCGGCCATGGGCAGCAGATAGACCAGCGCTAGAGCATGAGCACCCAGGAAAACAGCCATAGCGATAAAAATTGTGCCGATGATCAGGTTGGACCCTGCCGTGCGCGCACCGAAGCGGTACCGTGATGCCAGACCGCCGGCACCCTGACACATGGGCATTCCGCCCAGTAAAAAGCTGCCCAGATTGGCCAGGGCCATGCTGATGCAAAGCGCCCGGTAGGTCACCCGGCCACCTTCCTGTGGAAAATACTGGATGGAGAGGTCGGCATTGGCGATCACGGCATTTCCAAGGGTCATGGGCACCTGGGGCAGCACCAGTACCAGCAGGGCAAAACTCAGATCCGCCGTTGTCGGCAGGCCGTATGGCAGAAGTTCCGGGAGGTTGAAACCGATGCGCATTCCGGATAGCCCTTCCCCGGTGCCGAACAGGGCGCCGATCAAGGCTCCGGTGCCCACCACCACCAGGGCAGCCGGCAGCCGCCTATTTTCCAGCAGCAGCAGCGTGAGAAATCCCAACAGGATTCCCACTACCAACCCGAGGGGAACGCCACCGATATCCTGTATGCTCAAGTAAGGCTCTGCCGCCTGGTGCAGTGCCTGGAATTTGGAAGTCCCCAGCATCAACTCCACCCCCCGGGATACCAGCAGCACACCCGTGGAAAGCTGGACGCCACGGACCACCGGTTTGGGGATATACCGTCCGATAAATGTGATCATCCCGGTGCCGCCGATGACGATCAGGAAAACGAATATCCACAGACTGGACGCCTGGATCTGGATTGCGGAAACGCCGGTGGCGATGGCATAGGCGCTGATTACTTTCATGGGCTCAACGGGGCTGGTAACCCGGAAGTAGAGTCCGGAAAAAATATAAAAAAACCCGATCCCGAAAAAAATCCCCATGGGGTTCAATCCATTGATCAGGATCATTCCGATTGACAGGGGCAGCAGCGTTCCCAAATCCCCCAGGGATCCGGCCAGCTCCATCCGGTTGAATTTGAAATGTTCGGCCATGCAATTCATTCCTATAATCTGTAAAGAATGCACGGGGCAAACCTGTTCCGGCCTCCCTATGGAAAGATACGATCTATTGTCCATCCATAAACGGAAGATTTTGGCTCAGATTTCCCAAAATTTAATTTTATCATACCATGCGGATTTACGCCATAAAACCTTCCTGAAATCACCTTGCCCGGCTTCGGGATTTCCGGCGGACAGTTGTTCGATTCGACTGTTTTTCAGATGCTTTCTTCGATATTGTTATTGCGGAGCGGATCTCCAAAAAACTTGACATTCGGACAACATTATCGTATTTGACACAAATGTCAAACATGTTTGTCAAGCAGGCAAAAATGGCCCCCCAAACCGAAATGACGTTAAATACCGAGCAGCGTATCCTGGAAGCCGCAAAGCAGGTTTTTCTGCAGAAGGGGATGAACGGGACGGCAATGCAGCATATCGCCGATGAGGCCGAAATCAGCCGGACCTCCCTGCACTACTATTACCGCAGCAAGAAAAAGCTGTATGAGGCGGTTTTGCAGGCCTTGATCGGCCGATTTATGACCCAGGTGAACGCCATTATGACCCAGGAGTTGCCGTTTCCGGAAAAACTGAAGCTGTTTGTGCATGAGTATATCGATCTGTTCAAGGCCAATCCCTTTTTACCCAATTTTATTTTAAACGAGCTGAACAAAAATCCCGACAAGATTATTTTGCTGTTGTCCGGCGCCCTGTATCCGGACCTTCGCGATCGGATAACGAAAGAACTGCTGCACGACAACCCGGATGTATCGGCTTCCCAATTCATGATGAATCTGATCAGCATGTGCGTGTTTCCCTTTGTCGCCAGGCCCCTGGTGCAGCACTTTTTTTTCGAAGGGAAAGAGGATGCCTTCGAAAATTTTATCGAAGAGCGAAAAACAATCGTTTTTGACATGTTGATGAACGCCATCTATCCGAATGGCATTTCGATATCGGTGGAACCAGCCGGATGAGCTGGCCCCGGTTCGGGGAACAATCATGCGTCTAAATCAATCAGAACAGCAAACCCATCGAGCGGGGTTGGATGTCGGCTCGACCACGGCCAAACTCCTGGTGCTGGACAGGAACAATCAGGCGCTGTTCTCCCTTTACCGCCGCCACAACACCGATATTGAGAACACGCTTGTGAACATGTTCGCGGCGGCCGAAAAAGCGGTAGGGGACTGCTCCACAAGGTTGACGGTAACCGGTTCGGCCGGTATGGGAATCGCCGAGCGCACCGGCACGCCCTTTATTCAGGAGGTTGTGGCGGCCGGGGAAGTTGTGCAGTCCTGCTTCCCGGAAGTGCGGACCATGTTCGACATCGGGGGGGAAGACAGCAAGATGCTTTTTCTGGCCCCGGACCGGCCCCCGGATATCCGTATGAATGGGAGCTGCGCCGGAGGAACGGGGGCATTTATCGACCAAATGGCAATCCTGCTCGATCTTTCCCTGGCAGACTTGGACAGGCTGGCAAGTGAACACAGAAGGATTTACCCAATCGCATCCCGTTGCGGGGTTTTTGCCAAAACCGATGTTCAGAACCTGATCAGCCGGAAAATCGATATCGCCGATATCTGTGCTTCCATCCTTCAGGCAGTTGTCCTGCAAAATATCAATACCCTGACAAGGGGTGCCGAAATTCACAAGCAGATCCTGTTGTGCGGCGGCCCGCTCACTTTTCTGCCGGCACTCAGACAACGTTTCTGCGAGTGCCTCGGTATTTCCGGCGAAGATTTGCTGGATCCCGGCAACGGCCCCTTTTTTCCGGCCTGGGGGGCCGCTTTGAGGACCCCCGCCGACAGCCGTCCGAACTGTCTCAGCGATTGGCGCCGCAGCCTTTGCGACAAGGCTTCCCGGTATCGATCCGGCAACGCCAAACGGCACCTGCTGCCCCTGTTCGACGATAAAATGTCCCAACGGGACTGGGAAGCCGGGCGAACGGTTATGCGTGTTCCTACCGTACCCATAGAAAGTGCGGCAGCCCCTTTTTTCCTGGGTATCGATGCCGGTTCGACAACCACCAAAGTGATGGTATTCGATCACCACCAGCGTGTGGTGTTCAGTGATTACCGCCCCAACCGCGGCAATCCGGTTGACGCGGTACTGGCCGCCCTGACAATGCTTTCTGAAAAACGATCGAAATACCACGCGCCGCTGCCCATCGCCGCCGGTGCCGTCACCGGTTATCGTGAAGACCTGGTTCGCGCTGCGCTGGACCTGGATCTGGGGGTTGTGGAAACCATTGCCCACTGGAGGGCGGCGGCGGAATGCAACCCGGAGGTCTCGTTTATCCTGGATATCGGCGGCCAGGATATGAAAGCCATCTTCCTGCGGGACGGCGGCATCCAGAGAATCGAGATCAACGAAGCCTGCTCTTCCGGTTGCGGTTCATTCATCGAGGGCTTTGCCCGGTCTCTCGATCTTACGGCAGACGTTTTTGCCGCCGGAGCCTGCCGGGCACGGGCACCAAGTGATTTGGGAACCCGCTGTACCGTGTTCATGAATTCACGTATCAAGCAGGCCCAGCGGGAGAATGCCGGCGTCGACGATATCGCTGCGGGCCTGGCCTATGCGGTGATTAAAAACAGCCTCTATAAAGTGTTGAAGCTGAGGGATCCTTCCGAACTGGGGGGCCATATCGTGGTGCAGGGCGGAACCTTCCGTAACCCGGCTGTTCTGAGAGCCCTGGAACTGCTGAGCGGCTCCCGGATTGCTTCATCCGACTGTCCCGAAATGATGGGGGCCTATGGAGCGGCATTGCTGGCCAGGGAGTCTTACGAAAAAAATCCCTGTACCGTCCGGCCGGTGGATCTTGCCGTTCTCAGCCGACGAAAGCGTACCTCCGCCCGCCAGGTGGTCTGCAGCGGGTGCACCAACGGGTGTACGGTAACTGTTTTTTCCTTTGGTAGCGGCCGCAAATACTTTGTGGGCAACCGCTGCGAGCAGGTTTTCAGCAACCGGGGTAAAGAAACGGAGAAGGGTACAAACCTGTTCGCCGAAAGGAACCGGCTTCTCTTTGAGTCGTCTGCGCCTCCGTCCATACCGTCCGTGCCGCTTTGTATCGGAATTCCGCGCATTCTGGGAATGTTCGAGACCTTCCCTTTCTGGTTCGCCCTGCTGACCGGTTGCGGCTTTACGGTGGTGCTGTCGGATGCCTCGAGTGATACCCTTTGCCGGAAAGGCCTGGGGACGGTGATGGCGGACAACATCTGCTTCCCGGCCAAGCTGGCCCACGGTCATGTCATCGACCTGATCGACAAGGGCGTGGACCGTATCTTCTACCCCATGGCCATCCACGAACAGAAGGAACAGAAGGAAGCGGAAAACAGCTTCAACTGCCCCATCGTAGCTGCTTACGCGGAAGTTCTGGAAGGTGTGATCCATACGGCAGGATCCGGTACGATTGACTTCGATGCGCCTGCCGTGTCTTTCGGCAATATAGACCTGCTGCGAAAAGCCTGCCGGCGATACATCAAATCCATCGGGGGGCGGCGCCAAAGATTCAACGCGGCGTTTGTATCGGCCCTTGAGACCCAGGCGGAATTCAATACCGCCCTACAGCAGAAAGGGGCCGACCTGCTGAAAAGAGACGGCAAAAGTAAACGTCCCCTGATCGTACTGGCCGGTAGACCTTACCATGTGGATCCGTTTATTGAGCACCAGACATCCGATATGCTGACGGACCTGGGTGCCGATGTCATCCCGGCGGATGTGGCCGCCCGTTTTTCGGACCAGCGCCTGGGTGAATTGACCGTACTGTCTCAGTGGGCCTTTCCCAACCGCCTGTTGAAGGCGGCCCAATGGGTGGCCGCACAACCGGATGCCGCTATCCAGTACGTGATGCTGAACTCATTCGGGTGCGGCCCGGATGCCTTTGTCATGGATGAAATCCGGGAGGTCCTGGCGGCGGCCGGCAAGATTTTTACCCTGATCCGGATCGATGAAATCGCCAGTACCGGGTCGGCCAGGCTGAGGCTGCGATCCCTGCTGGAAACCCTCAAGTGGCCGCCATCCGTAAAAACCAGAAAAAACATTTCGCGGACAATTGTACCCCTGTACCTGGAGAAAGACAGGAGCAAACCGATCATCGCCCCTTATTTTGCCGAAAGCTACGCTCCTTTTTTTGCCCCGATTTTTAAACTTGCGGGCTATGATTTACGGATACTGCCTCCTTCCGACGAACAATCCGTTGAGTATGGCCTCAAATATGCCAACAACGAGATATGCTATCCCGCCACACTGATTATCGGTGATATTATCAAGGCCTTCAAAACGGGCGGCTACGACCCATTCAACACCGCGGCCACCATGACCCAAACCGGGGGGCAATGCCGTGCCAGCAGCTATGTGGCCCTGATGAAAAGGGCGTTGATCAGTGCCGGTTATGACAAAGTGCCGGTGGTCGCCGCCGCCAGCAGCGACAGCCTGATGAACGAGCAACCGGGGTTTGATTTCGATATCGGCAGTGTCCTGAAACCCGCTTTTACCAGTATCCTTTATGCCGATGCCATCGCTCGCATGTATTACGCCGCCGCAGTGCGGCAGCAGCAGCCGGGAATGGCGGCTGGTTTGCGCGCCCATTACCAGTCGGAGGGTTCCCGGCTGGTGGAAGGCGGCGCATACGAAGGACTGTCGGAACTGCTGAAAAGAGCCGTCCGGGATTTCAACGATGCCGTGGCCGCCACGGCCCCATTGCCCCGCATCGGAATAGTGGGGGAAATCTTTCTCAAGTACAACCGCTTTAGCCAGATGGGAATCATCGATTGGCTCATGTCTCAGGGGGTGGAGGTGGTGGTCCCCTGCCTGGCGGATTTTGTGATGCAGTTCTTTGTCAACGACCGGTTCAACCGCCGCAACTGGCTTGTGAGAGGTGGATCAGGCTTTCTGTTGAAGACCTACCTGGAGGTTCATGCCAGAAGACAGATTCACAAATTCGAACGGATCCTGCAGGGATTCCGTTGCTATTCCCCGGGCATCAGCGTTTATGAAAAGGCCCGCTCCGCAGAAACGATCGTCAGCCTGGCAAACCAGTACGGCGAGGGGTGGCTGATCCCCGCCGAGATTGCCGGGTTTGCCCGGGAAAAAATTTGGGACGTGGTTTGCCTGCAGCCTTTCGGCTGCATCGCCAATCATGTGATCGCCAAGGGCATTGAAAACAAGGTCAAACGC
>CAZKYZ010000072.1:0-12129 GCA_964557055.1 uncultured Desulfobacterales bacterium | reverse complement strand
GCCGTCGGCTGCCACCACAATGGTCCCGCCCTGGGTGGTGGCAAAGGTTCCGGCGACCACGGAAAGGGCATCGCCGTCCAGATCGGTATCGTTGGCATCCAGATCGATGGTGGAGGTAAAGACGGTATCTTCGGTGGCGTTGATGGCGTCATCTATGGCCACCGGTGCATTGTTGGTGGGTGCGCCGGAACCAACGGCAGCAACCGTTCCGCCACTTGACCCGGGTTCAACAACAAGATCATTGATTGGATTATACTGTGAGCCACTCTCTGGAGGGGCAAGCGGAACTCCGGTTGATCCGTCCGTACCCAGCAGGTAACTGCCGACATCACCCTGGGTTGCATCACCACCGTGATAATCAGGATCATAATAGTAATCACCCGGTACTTCGCCAACGGCGGTATCCAACGTATCCTCGTCGATATCATTTCCGGCTTCAAGGGCGTTCTGGAGCATCTCCACATCGTGCACGATCGCCTCATAAGCATCGATGGTATCGAGAACGCTTTCATCGAGGAGTATCTTTGAATTCTCGGATAGTTGGATCGCCTCGCCATCGTTTTTTACGATGGTGATTATGGCGCCGCCTGAAGTTTCAATTAATTCATTGAGGTGGACAATATCCCCAACGGCAAGGATCCTTACCTGTCCCTGGACTGTTCGTGCGGTGACGGTACCTGTTAACGACTGAACGATTCCGGCTTTAACCATGATAACCTCCATGAAACAAAAAAGATGTGTAGAAAAGCACCTCCCTGAAGGGAAAAGCTGTTCTTGAATATTATGGTAAGTATAAAGGTATTTTTAGAAAAGAAAATTGTACCATAGTCCAATAAACGCCTTTTTTGGAAAGGAAAGTGACAAAAACATCTGAAATAAAAGAATAAAAAAAAATGAAAAAAAATGAAAAAAGCGGATTTGTTCGGAATAAAGTGATGCAGGAACGAATTTTCATGCGGTAGGGGCAAATTTCCCATCGCGCGCACGTCACCGCAGGAATCGACAAAAGAAGCAATCGATTCGCTGGTGACAGGCAGACTGATTTTGGGAAAGTTTATTGGAATAATAGGAGGTAGACACAAGATCAGGGAACTGTTGCCGGATCCTGCTGGTTTTCAGAATTGTGTTTACCCTATAGTTGCATAAAAAACATGGCGAAGAGAGTTAAGGTGTCTAAAAGTATGCAGCGGCACCCTCGTTACTGCGCCGCTGAAGCTCTCCGGTTTTCAAAGCTGTCAGGGTGTGAATATTGGTCAGGCCTCCGTTTCTTTAACGATGTTGCCTTTCAGCCCGATGACGACCTCTTTCAGGGGAATCTCTTTCCCGGCGGCCTTCATTCCCTTTTTAACGATCGTGGACATTCCCGAGCAGCAGGGCACCTCCATTATGACAGTGGTGACACTGTTGATGTCGACGGTTGAAAATATTTGCTCGAATTTCTGGATGTATTCCGGTACTTCATCAAATTTGGGACATCCCATCATCACTACCTTGCCCTGGATGAAATCCCGGTTCAGGTGGGGATAGGCACCGCCGCAGCAGTCTGCCAGAACCAGGATGTCGGCATTCTTTAAAAAAGGAGCATGGGGTGGTATCAGGCGGATTTTAATGGGCCAGTGAGACAGATTCGACCCCTCATTTGCCGCCAGCCCCTTCGGTTGGTTGAATCCCTGGCAGGGCGAAGAGGGCGTCAGAATGCGCAGTCCGGCGGACGGGCATCCGGAAGGTGCTTGGGCTTGCTCCGGTTTACGGGTCGCCAGCATTTCTTCCACCGCCTCTTCGTCGAATTCATCAGCTTCCCGCTCAATGATGCTGAGAGCCCCGGTGGGGCATTCCCCCAGGCAGGCACCGAGACCGTCACAATATTTATCCGCCATAACCTTCGCTTTTCCGTCTATGATTTCCAAGGCGCCTTCGGCGCAGCTGGGGACGCACTGTCCGCAGCCGTCGCAAAGCTCCTCGTCGATTTTAATGATTTTGCGTGTGACTATCATGATGACCTCCTCGGTTTATGTCCGCATTAATACATGTGCTGTGATACGTGTATAGATCAGTTCGACAGCAGTGCTTTTTCTGCTTCCTGTCTGCCGGCATCGGTGAGAAACGATTTCCGGATGATGCCGGACAACCGCTCCCCATCGGCAGGTTTGTCCTTGTTTTTTTCTTCCAGGTTTACGATCAGGTCGGCATCGTACAGCACCTTGAAATTGATGGTCTCCTCCGCGCGGGGGTGATGGTGATGGCCGATGATATCGCATACTTCTTCAATGAGCGGCTCGGGAGCGCCCAATTTTTGCATTATTTCCCGTGCGATGGGCGGTCCTTCCTCCTCCTGGAAGCGGGCAGCCGTGCTGCCGTGTTTTTGCTCCGCAGCCAGGATGCCGATGTCGTGCAGATAGGCCGCTGCCAGAATCACCGCCATATTGCCGGCCTCCTTTTTGCCGATTTTTTCTGCAAAACGGGCAACCTTGGAAGCATGCCCGATGCGCTTGAAATCCTGCCGGAAATAGCGCTTCATTTCGATGGCCACACGGTCCTTGAGCAGATCCTCCTTCTGGGCCAGCAGCTCCGGCGGTAAGTTGCCGATGCATTGTTCCGCAAACTGGCAATAGGCCGCACAGCCGAAATCAAGACTGGGATTTAAAAAACGATGCCCGCAGCTGCCGCATTTGCGGGTGGCATCATCTTTGAAAAATTCCACCGGTTTTCCACATTCCGGGCACTTGGCTTCATAGATGGCATCGGCTTTCCAGTATTGGCTATCCTGTCCGGGACATTTCATGGCAGGCCTCCATTCTTCGGGCTTCCGGGAGCATTCCATTCTCCCTGCCGTTATTTCTATATTCGGTAAATAAGCAGATTTTGAATTCTGCGGCAAATGTTAAAAAGTCCTCTTGATCGGTCACGCTTCTTCCTATGCAAGGCCTGTCGGCCACCGGATGGGTCGTCGGCGATCGGCACGCCATGCGTTCGGATGGCTGGGTTCTGCCCCTGCATATGCGGCAGGGGGATGCCCGCGGGCAAAACGATTTTTAAGCGGGCGGGTGTACTAACCCAGAATCGCTTTCAGATCGTCATCCGGAGTGCCAATGGGCATGATGTTGAAATTTTCCACCAGAACATTCAGCACATTGGGGGTGATAAAAGCCGGCAGGCTTGGGCCGAGCCGGATGTCTTTGATGCCGAGGTGGAGCAGGGTCAGCAGAATGACGCAGGCTTTCTGCTCGTACCAGGACAGGATCATGGACAGCGGCAGGTCGTTTACACCGCAGTCAAAGGCGCCCGCCAGTGCTACGGCGATCTGGATCGCAGAATAGGCGTCATTGCACTGGCCCACATCCAGCAGCCTCGGGATGCCGCCGATATCTCCCAGATCCATGTCGAAAAAGCGGAATTTTCCGCAAGCCAGTGTCAGAACGACACAATCCTGGGGGATCTTTTCCACCAGTTCCGTATAATAGTTCCGTCCCGGTTTGGCACCGTCACAGCCGGCGACCAGGAAGAAATGCCGAATGGATTTGCTCTTGACTCCTTCAATGATCTTGTCCGCCACACCCAGTACCGCATTACGGGCGAAACCTACCATTACCGACTTGCCGGGTACATCGGCTTCAAATCCGGGCAGCTGCAGTGCTTTTTCAATAACGGCTGAGTAATCGTGACCCTCGATGTGGGTCAAGCCCGGCCATCCCACCAGGCCGGTGGTGAAGATGTTGTCTTTGTAGGTTTCACGGGGTTTCTGGATACAGTTGGTGGTCATCAGAATGGCCCCGGGAAAGGCGTCGAATTCCTTGGCCTGATTTTGCCAGGCAGTTCCGTAGTGACCATAAAAGTGGCTGTATTTTTTCAGCCCCGGGTACCCATGGCAGGGCAGCATCTCTCCGTGGGTGTAGACATTGATACCTTTTCCCTCGGTCTGTTTCAGGATCTCTTCCAGATCTTTCAGGTCGTGACCGGATACGAGAATCGCTTTTCCGGCCTTCTGCCCCAGCGGGACCGAGGTCGGTACCGGGTGGCCGTAGGTGCCTGTATTGCCGGCATCCAGCAGTTCCATTGCCTTCAGGTTGACCTCCCCGCATTTGAGGTTCAGGCCGACCAGTTCGTCCACGCCCAGCGATGAATTCGTTGTGGCTGCCAGCGCTTCGTAGATAAAGGCGGGAATACTGTCGTCCCACTGCCCCAAGATGCCGGCATGATCGGCATAGGCCGCCAGCCCCTTGAGTCCGTAAACCAGCAGTTCTCTCAGGGAGCGGATGTCCTCGTTCAAGTTCGGGTCGGACTTGACGCCAACTTTTTCGCCCTGTGCTACCATCCCATCCACAGTCGCTTCCGGCTGAAAAGTGGCCGGTCCTTCCGCGAAAGCAGCGCCGGGTATTTTGGCTTTAATTGCATCCCGGTAAGCCACCGCCTGGCCGATGAGTGTCACAAATCGGTCGGGGTCGAAATCAACATTGGTCAGTGTCGAAAAAATGGCTTTACAGGCAAAGCGATCCACAGCCTCGTCGGCAATACCGTTTTTGCGGCCTTCCCGGGCTGCCAGAGAGAGCCCCTTCATCGAATAGATCAATAGATCCTGAAGTGCTGCGACATCCGGCTGTTTTCCACACACACCGATTTTGGTACAGCCTTCGCCTTTTGCAGTTTGCTCACATTGAAAACAAAACATAGCTTCCTCCTTATGGTTGATGAAAAATTTTCCGAGTTGTTGCGTTATCAATAGCAGTCAATCGTCACGGTTGCCTTGACTTAGGTCAAGGCCGGGTGATATTTATTGTTATTATGAAAAAAATCCTACAAATAATCGCATCTACACCCCTGTTCAAAGGACTTCCGCCTGATGATATCGAAAAGCTGCATTCGGTTGCCGTCGACCGGTTTTGCGATAAAGACAAAACCATATTTACCGAAGGCGACGACGGGACCGGTTTTTATATTGTTGCCGACGGAAAGGTCAAAGTTTACAAACTTTCTCCGGACGGCAAAGAACAGATACTCCACATTTACGGTCCCGGAAATCCCTTTGGAGAAGTGCCGGTATTCTCCGGACTGCGCTATCCGGCCAACGCCAGGACACTGATTAAAAGCCACCTGCTGTTTTTTCCCCGCACCGCCTTTGTCACCCTGATTTCCGACACGCCTTCTCTTGCTATGAATATGCTGGCGGTACTGTCCAGACGGTTGCGGGAGTTCACGATTCAGATCGAAAATCTATCTCTGAAGGAAGTGCCCGGGCGTATGGCCTCCTATCTGGTCATTCTTATGGAAGAGCAGGAAGATGAAAATGCCATCCACCTGCCGGTATCCAAGGGCCAGCTGGCAAGCTTGCTGGGGACCATTCCGGAAACCCTGTCCAGGATTTTGTCCCGCATGAGCACTGAAGGGCTTATCAAGGTGAACGGCCGTGACATTACAGTGCTGGATCGAGAAGGACTGGTGGCGCTTGCTGATCTGGGGAAATTATAGTTTGCGTTCGTCCACAAACGGCATTTTTTGCCCTGCCAAAACAGCGATATCGTCATCCTTGAAAACATCGGCGAAACGTTCCCCCCGCCGGCTTCTCTTTTTATACAGCGCCAGGCAGTTTTTCAGGATGGCGAGAACCTCGTTTTCATCATAAATACCGGGTAATTCCCTTGCCAGGCGCGGATGCCGGCCAAGCTTACCCCCCAATTGAACGCGGAATCCCGTTTTTTTCGAAATGATTGTTCCGGTGGGACAGGCGGTGCTGCATTTGCCGCAGACAAGGCAATCCGACAAATTGAGTTCCGGACATTCAGCCCCCGGTCGGATGGATATGCATTTTTCAGGGCATACCGCTTCACAGGCGCCGCAAAGGGTGCAGGCCGCCCCTGTCAACAACGGTTGCGAAGCCCCGATAATCCCCATGTCTTTGATCTGCGGCTGTGAGCAGGCGTTGGGGCATTCGGAGACGGTGACCCTGAATTCATGGTGGTATTTCAACTCACTGGCCACGCTTGCCTGCAGGAAACCCAACAGGTTTTCAGCGACCAGCAGTTTCTCAATTTTTTCCATCAGATCGTCTGAAACAGCAGCACGGTTGCTGCAACCGCCCGGTCCGAAACAGGTGTCGAGCTGGTAGCCTTTAATTTCTGAGGACATTTTTTTAATGAAATTTGCCCGGGCTGCCCTTACGTCAGCGAGGGAGACGGACTTTTTTCCGTTGCGTCTGGTTTCCTCCTCGATACGCGACCGGACCTTTTTCCGTACGAAAAAAGGGACTTTTTTGACGGCATTTTCCGCCTCACTTGTCCATTTCATTGCGACCGTTCCAATCCGATATCTTTTATTATGAATCCATTATTATGAACCCATTCGCCCAACGTACCTTGTACCTGGCGGAAGGTTTTGAAATCACCTTTAAAAGTATTTACAGGCGAACAATATCCACAATAGTAAGCATATTCCCGGCAATTGTCACCAGCCCTGTTTTTGGTGCTGTTGTTCGACAGCATGGCGGTATGGGAATTGCCTTGATTTCCGTAGGGAAAGGATTATGTTTCATCTGATCGCGAAATATGCGCCTGCGGGTGAACTGGAAAAAAAGCTTGCACATCGGTGGGAGCGGTGGCATTAATAAACCCTTTTTTTGTGTCGTGAATAAGCGTAACGGCATTGAACAAATGTGAGCCGGACGGGTTATGGTTACAGGCAGAAAGAAAAACGAAACGCCCATTATCGCTATTGTCGGGTTTTCCGGGTCCGGAAAAACCACGCTGCTGGAGAAACTGATTCCAGTACTGCGAGAGCTTGGTTTCAGGGTCGGGACCATCAAGCACCATTTTCACGATTTTGAGATGGATAAACCCGGCAAAGACAGTTGGCGCCATAAGCAGGCCGGGGCAGCGGTGAGCGTTGTTTCCAGCCCCGGTCAGATCGGTATGGTTCGAAATGTCGATCACGATCATGAACCGCAGGACCTATGCTATCTGTTCACAGGCGTGGATGTGATTCTGGCCGAAGGTTACAAGCGCGGCAGCCATTCCAAGATAGAGGTTTTTCGGGCGGAAGTCAGCGGAAAGCAACTTTTGTGCCACGAAAATGAAGGCCTCGTGGCCGTCGTCAGCGACGAAAACCCCAAGACAGACGCGCCGGTCTTCAGGGTTGACGATACGGACGGCATCGCCGCAAGGATTGCCGGCATTATCGCCCGGGACGGCTGTAAATCGGAAATAACCGCGAATCCCGGATAGCCGGTTCGCTGTATAAGCAGGAAAATCACCCTCACCGGCTGCCGTATCAGCAACCGGTGATTTCGGAGGTGCCCACTGATACGATCCACCCAACTCTGGAAACTCTTTGCTTCGGTTAAGCTGTCCGTCACCCTGCTGTTCACCCTGGCGGTCACCTCCGTTATCGGAACACTGATTCCCCAAAACAGCGAGCCGGAAGCTTACCGCAGGGCTTTTGGTGAATTTCTGTATCGTTTTTTCGATGCCCTTGCCCTTTTCGACATGTATCATTCCTGGTGGTTTCTGGCCCTGCTTGGCCTGCTGACAGTCAATATTATTGTATGTTCCATCGAAAGGCTGACAACAACCGCAAAAATCATTTTTAACAGAGCACCTTCCGTAAATGTTGAACAGTTTCGGAAGTTGAAGAACAAGGAACAGTTTTCCCTAAAGAAACAGCCGGGGGATCTGGAAAGGGATTATCTGCCGATTTTGCAGAAAAGATTCGGCTATGTGCGGTCCGCATCGACGGATACAGGATGGTATATCTATGCGGAAAAAGGGCGTCTTTCCCGATTGGGAGTGTATGTGGTCCACCTGAGTATAATCCTTCTGCTGCTGGGCGGAATTATCGGCTCTTTTTTGGGGTTTGAAGGATTTGTGAACATACCGGAAGGCAAAACCATCGATACGATCCATTTGCGCAACAGTCACGAGACCAGAAAACTGGGATTCGCCGTCCGATGCGATGATTTCGACCTGTCGTTCTATGAAAACGGGATGCCGAAAGAATATCGTTCCAGTTTGGTCATAATCGAGAATGGTCGCGAGGTTCTTCGCAAAGATATCATCGTCAATGATCCCCTGCGCTATAAAGGCATCAATTTTTTCCAGTCCAGCTACGGTAAAATTCCGAACCCGTCACCACCCGTTGATGCGGCAGCGGTTAAGCCTGGGGAGGATATCGTCCTCCATTTTTCCAGTAAGGCATCCGGGATGGCCTACCACCAAACGGTTCGGATCGGCGAACCGGTCGATATCCCCGAAGGGCTGGGAAAATTCGTCATTATCGAATTAACGGAATCCGCCGATTTCCGGGGAGTGGATATCGGTGTGACGTATCGGGGTATTTTGAGTCCGGCTGACGGGGAGTCCGTTGAAATCCTCCTGCCCCTCAAATTTGCAAATTTCGACAAGATGCGCGGCGGGGATGTTGTCGTTTCCATCGAAAGCGATGTGAAACAGCAGATGCCTCCCGGTGGAGCGGACGAAATTTTCTACACCGGACTACAAGTCACCAGGGACCCCGGGGTATGGATTGTGTACGCCGGTTTTATTCTGATGATTGCCGGCTGTTTCGTGGTTTTCTTCCTTTCCCACCAGCAGATCTGCGTTGAACTGATCCAACAGGGGGCCAAAAGCCGGGTGATCGTTTCCGGCAAAGCCAACAAAAATCGGCTGGCTGTCCAGAAAAAAGTTACGGGACTTTCCAAAACATTTCAGGAAATCGACATCGGCCCTGCAGCTGAAACAGCGGCAGCCTGATTTTTCGGTTATACCCCGTAACCGGATCTCCTGAGAGCGGGTTGATTTCATTCCGCAGGTTCCGCGGTTGTTTGTTTGTCGCCCACCATCTCAGCCCGTTTTCAGGGCCCGTGCAGTGAACCGGCAATATTGCATATCTTGCGTTATTATCTCCTTGACATACTATATGTTGTATGAAAAGGTGGCATCTCATCGCATGGCAGCCGACCTGAAGCCAACCTTCCGGCCGGCGATCATTCTGAAACTCCATAAAATACCTGGCGGTATATCGTAAGTGTAAATGAAACAGCCTGCAGACCTGATTTAACCTGCCGGGCAATAACAGTTTCTGGTTCACAGGGGGGCCGTAATGGGACATCAGGGACAAGTAATCGATATGGAAAAACGAGCAGAAGGAGATTCGGGACCGGTATTGTCAGACAATGCCAGGAAGGTGCTGAAAAGAAGATACCTCAAGAAAGACAGTAAGGGCAGGGTTATCGAAACCCCGCCGAAAATGTTTCAGCGGGTTGCCCGACATATTGCCACTGCCGAGGAAGTGCTTGGCAAAAAAGAAGATGTCGCCAGGATGACGGAAAAGTTTTACAATCTGATGACCGATTTTGAGTTTTTACCCAATTCTCCCACCCTCATGAATGCCGGGCGCCGGCTGGGGCAGCTGGCGGCCTGTTTTGTGCTCCCCGTGACAGACAGTATGGACGGCATTTTCGATTCGCTGAAAAATGCAGCGATCATCCATAAGTCCGGAGGGGGAACCGGGTTCTCCTTTTCACGGTTGCGTCCCAAGAACAGCATGGTGGGGACCACCGGCGGAATTGCTTCCGGCCCGGTTTCGTTCATGAAAATTTTCAATACCGCCACAGAGCAGGTAAAGCAGGGCGGTACCCGGCGTGGCGCCAATATGGCTATTTTGCGGGTGGATCATCCCGACATCATGGAATTTATTTACAGCAAACAGATCAACGGCGACCTCAACAATTTCAACATATCGGTAGGGCTTACGGAATTATTTATGGAAGCGGTTGCGTCCGGTTCGGACTACGATCTGATTGACCCCGCCACCCGGGAAAAGGCCGCCTGCCTGAACGCACCTGAAGTGTATAATGCACTGGTCCATCAGGCCTGGGAGAACGGTGACCCCGGGATCGTTTTTCTGGACCGGATCAACAAAGATAACCCAACCCCTGAATTGGGTGCCATAGAGTCAACCAATCCCTGCGGAGAACAGCCCCTGCTGCCGATGGAAGCCTGCAATCTGGGCTCGATCAACCTGTCTAAATTTGTACAAAACGATTCGGACGACCCTCAGATAGACTATACATCCTTGAAGCGGGTTGTCTGGGACTCCGTAAGGTTTTTAGACAACACGATCGAGATGTCCCTGTACCCGCTCCCCGAAATCGAAAAAATGGTAAAAGGCAACCGTAAAATTGGCTTGGGGGTTATGGGTTTTGCCGATATGCTCTATCAACTGCAGATTCCCTATAATTCCAAGCAGGCCCTGAAGACTGCTGAAAAAGTCATGGGGTTCGTTCAGGAAGAATCCCATGCTGCCTCACGTCACCTTGCTCACAAACGGGGAATATTCAAGAACTACGAGAAAAGCGTTTTCAAGGATATGGAAGGTTGCCTGTACCGCAACGCTACCACCACGACCATTGCACCGACAGGAACCTTAAGCATCATTGCCGGCTGTTCGTCCGGCATCGAACCCCTGTTTGCCCTCAGTTTTGTCAGAAAGGTCATGGACAACGACGAGCTTCTGGAGGTGAATCCCTATTTTGAAAAGGTTGCCCGGAAGAGGGGGTTTTACAGTAAGGAATTGATGGATGAGATCGC
This sequence comes from uncultured Desulfobacterales bacterium, assembly GCA_964557055.1. Taxonomy (GTDB): domain Bacteria; phylum Desulfobacterota; class Desulfobacteria; order Desulfobacterales; family CAZKYZ01; genus CAZKYZ01. The sequence continues at coordinate 1,555 of CAZKYZ010000072.1, read as the reverse complement.
CAGGAAGGGAAGCTTGCACACCATCAATTCCATTCCCGACGATGTAAAGGAGACCTTTGTTACCGCGCATGATGTGTCACCCGAATGGCATGTCCGTATGCAGGCGGCCTTTCAGAAATATACGGACAACGCGGTTTCAAAAACCGTAAACCTCACTAAAAACGCAACGGTGGAGGATGTCCGCAAGGTGTATGATCTGGCCTATAAACTGGGCTGCAAGGGTGTTACTATTTACCGTGATGGGAGTAAGGAGAACCAGGTACTCTCATTTTCGGGAAACGCCAAAAAGGAAGATTCTTTCATGACCGCAGTTGCCCGGCGGCCCCAAACGCTGGAAGGCTTCACCACCAAAATGATGACCGGCATGGGTCAGCTGTATGTCACCGTGACCGAATATTGCGGCCGGCCCTTTGAGGTGTTTGCCACCATCGGCAAATCCGGCCGGTCTGCAACCGCCAAGACGGAAGCTATTGGCCGTTTGGTTTCTCTGGCCCTGCGTTCCGGCGTGAATGTTATGGAAATTATTGACCAGCTCAAGGGGATTGGCGGGGAGCACCCTGTTTTTCAGAAAGACGGACTGGTCCTGTCCATTCCGGATGCCATCAGCCGGGTTATCGAAAAAAGGTATATGAAGGAAGGTACCGGCAACGAAAAGAAGCGCCGGCAAAACCTGATGGGTGAACGTTGCCCGGAGTGTGATCAGGTTATCAGTTTCGAGGAAGGCTGTATGACCTGTCATTTTTGCGGGTTCACCAAGTGCGGTTAAAACCGGCAGGCTGTCTTACAGTTTGAATCATTCGACCACCATGCAGGATTTACCAGCGGATACTCATCATGGAGCAATTCAAGCCGCTTCCGATTCCCAGAAGGCCAATGTGTTCACCTGTCCATGTTTTGCCTTCCTTTTGAGCCATTGCCAGTGTAACCGGCACCGCCGCAGGCCCGATGTTTCCCATGGTCATGAAATTGAGGTGTGATTTCTCCGGTGTCAGGCCCAGGTTTTTGTTCAACATATCCATATTCCTGGCGCTGACCTGGTGCGGGGCATACAAATCGATGGTGGCATCTCCCCAATCGGCCATTTCCATTTGGGCCAGTTTCCAGGTGGCATTTGCCAGTTCTACGTCGTGTACCAGCACACCGTGGGCACCTCGCTGGGTATCACACCGGGGTTCCAGAATCTGCGTTCGCGAATACCCGTTAGGAATTCAGGCTGTCCGATCAATGGGGTCCATCGCCCTTCAATGGAGGCGGAAGTTATAATGTGGGGCGGCAGTTCGTACGCTACGGTTTCTATTGTAACATCTCAAAATTTCATGGTTACTCCAATGGGCGGCTCTCTTTTTAAGCTGGCTGTGGTTGACCATCTGCCGATGCTAGTGGAAAGTGTCCTTTTAGGCTATTTCCAGGACCATTTCAAGGAATTAATCGGGGCTCGGAAAAGGGGGTTGGCCATTTTTTGTCCGTGAATATTCGCTTATTATCTGCTACATTGGTTTTACCCTATCGTTGCATAAAAAACATGGCGAAGAGAGTTAAGGTGTCTAAAAATATG
>CAZKYZ010000071.1:6446-12206 GCA_964557055.1 uncultured Desulfobacterales bacterium | reverse complement strand
AATGTATCTCACCTGGTTTTCTTCATCATGTTTTTTTATAGCAACCCGGGGGTTTACCATCCTCTGAGCCATGCGCCGACAACAATTGCGATCGTCAAGAACAGATATCCGGCCTGATAGCCGGACCGATCCGCATGCCAGGCATATAAAGGTCTTGCCAGGCCCAACGGGAGACCTGCCAGAAAGCCGAACAGGTGGGCCATGATGTCCGTATGTTCTCCGGCTCCGGCGAAGGCCAGCAGGGCCAGCCCCGCGCCGAGGGGCACCCATGCTTTCAGACGTTTGCGGGGTGTGGTAAAACCCGGTAGAATGCGATAACCGGTGAGGATGCCCACGGCACCGAAAACTGCTGTAGAAGCGCCGATGGACAGGTGACCGGTCGCATAAAAACCGGCATTGACGAGATTCCCGGCAGCACCGGCAGCGACGATCAGGAACCACCCCAGACCCCATCCGCCGACGCTGCAGACGGCTGTCCCGAATATGAGTATTCCGGCCATGTTGGCAACGAGGTGGGCGCTGTCGGCATGCAGCAGCAGGGCTGTTACGGATCGGAAATATTCACCATCTGCTATTTTCGATGCCGAAGCACCGAATGCTTCCAGGTAAAGCCGGCTGTCCACGCTCCTGGAGACAGCTGCATAAACGGCTGCCAGCACACCGGCGGCATAGAAGCCTGTAGCTGTTTTACGGAGAGGCGGGGCTTGGCTATCCGTATGCGCCCGTCCGGAGGGGTTTTCCGAATCATAGGCGGATATGCTTTTACGTGCGGCTTCGATATCCCCACAGGCAACCATTATGGTCCAGCCTTCGGCCGTCCGGTCTATTCGGCAGGAAATGCCTTCGGCGTCGAGGATCAGGACCATCAGGTTTGCCCGGTTTTTCGACAGGTGCTGATCTAAGGTCTGCATATTTCCGGATAAAAAGGGTTTTCTGGTGACCCCTTGCAAGCGAAACGGGGCTGCCGCGATGGCATTCGATATATTTGTCCGTATCGATTCGGGCTGTTCAGGCGGTAGATGGTCAGCAACGGCATAAAAAAACGGAAAATGGCAGCCTGAAGGCAACCACTATCTTGCAGCCTGATTCCTCACGGCATACGGTAAACCATGGAGTTGATATTCATGCCGGCACCCACGGAAGCAAATACGATATGATCTCCGCTGACGAGGCGGTGGCGGTCAAGCTTTTCATTGAGGATCAAGTCAAGCATGGTCGGCAGGGTGGCGACGGAGCTGTTTCCGGCCCAGGAAATGGTCATGGGCATGATATCGGCGGGAATGTCATCAATCCCATAACGCTTAAACAAACGCTCCAGGATCGCTTCATCCATTTTTTCGTTGGCCTGATGAATCAGTATCTTTGCAATGTCGGTGATATCAATGCCGGCATTTTCCAAATTCTTCTGGACCAGTTCGGGAACCTTGCGCACTGCATATTTGTAGATTTCATGCCCTTGCATCTTGATGAAAAGATCGTCCCCTTTCCAGTCCGGATTGTAGGACCTGCCCACGTTCAGCAGAAAAGCATTATCGATGGCGTCCGTACGCGTGATGTGAGACAGAATGCCCGCTTCCTGCTGTGTGGCTTCAACCAGGGTGGCGCCGGCGCCATCGGCGTATATCATACTGTCCACGTCGTGTGGATCGGAAACCCGTGATAAGATTTCCGCCCCGATGACAAGAATACGACGGGCATCCCCGGATTTGATGAAATAATCAGCCATAATCATACCCTGCAACCATCCGGGGCAGCCGAACGGTATGTCGAAAGCGACCGTATATGGGTTTTTGATTTTTAATTTTTGCTTCACGCGGGAGGCCACCGTCGGAACCATGTCCACCCGGCTGCCGGTGACCACATCTCCGAAGTTCTGGGCCACGATAATGTAATCAAGGCTTTCCCGGTCAATATTCTTGAGGGCCTGCCTGGCAGCCAGGTAAGCGATATCGGAAGTCGTCAGGTCTTCAGTGATATAGCGTCGTTCGCTGATTCCCGTTATTTCGTGGAGTTTTTCCACGATTTGCGGGTTAGGGCGCTCCATGAGTGTCCCGTTTTCGTCATAGAAAGTATTGTTAAGAAAGGAATTGTTGGGGACGATTTCGGTGGGGAGATAGCTGCCGGTTGCCGTGATAATGGAACGGATCATATAAAAGCTGTTTCCTTTTTCGATTCTTGTTCGGGCAAGGTCCCTTGTTCAAACGACGGAACAACAATTCCAGCCAATATAATCACCATTTTCGGATAAACAAGGTATTGTGCAGGTTAGCACCTGTTCTCGGTGACAATAAACAGAAAAAATATATTCCGCAGGGTGCCCTCCCGGGAGTGCGAAATCACCGGGATAACCGGTATTCTTTTGCCTTTCCGGTTTTTTTAATGCTATTGTCGATTAGAATCCATCTCAAAAAAGTCTTTTGGCCCAATATCTTCGTTGGCCGCTTGTTTCAACTCCTCGAAATACAGCAGTATTCCTCCGGGTTAAAACGCGCGTTCGCCTCGATCTTGAACCAAAATCCGCTTTTTGAGACGGCTTCTATCCAATTGTCGATAGATACCATAAATCTCTATAGATCGTCAAAACAGTTTTTTTGGGAAACGGATGGGGGTGACGCGCATGAAACACGGGATCGGACCCGGAGATATTTATAAATATCTGTCCGCCAAAGTGCTGGGGCAGTCGGAGGTGCTGAAGCAGATATCGGTCTCTGTTTACAAACACATCAACGGCATCAAGCTGGGCAATGTTCTGTTGATCGGGAACAGCGGTACCGGCAAAACAACCATCATGAAGTCTATTCGCCAGTTTTACCGCAGTTATGAGAGTCTGCACCAATATCAGGCCATGGTGGTAATGAATGCCAATACATTGCTGAATGAGGAAGGGGAGGTGGATCTGAACCGAGTTTTTAAAAGCATGGAAAACGACGTTCACGGGATTCTAGGCGACAAGGCCGACATCCGGAGCATGAAAGAATATATGGAAAATGCCACGGTATGCTTTGATGAAATCGACAAGGCGTCTTCCCGAATATCCGGGAAGGTAAATGTACCCGGGATTATTATTCAGCAGGCCCTGTTAACGGTCCTGGAAGGGGAACTGATTCATGTGGAGGTATCGGTCATCGAAGACGGCCATCGGAGGCGAGAGCGGATCCCTGTCGATACCTCCAAGATGCTGTTCGTCTGCGGTGGCGCTTTTGAAGAGCTCTATGAGCAGGTCTATTCACTGGTGGAAAAAAAGGAAGATGAACGGGAGCTAAAGACAGTCACCAACTGGAACGATGCCAAAGGAAGGCTTGATGAACAGATATTCTTTACATTGCGGGAGTATCTCAAACTGTCCGACCTGTTTACCTATGGCATGGTGCCCCAGTTTATTTCCCGCTTCAGCGTCATCGGCATCCTGGGGGATCTGGATGAGGATGTGCTGAAACATATTCTGCTGAATGCCGACGACTCCCCCTATATCAATGCCAGGGCCTACTTTAATACCTTCGGTATCGATCTGAAGCTGACCGAAAATGCCCTGAAGCGGATCGCTTCGCATGCCCGGCAGAATTCGAGGATCGGTGCCCGTGCCCTTCGGGACATTTTTAACCGAATCATTGCCGATATCCAGTTTGATCCCTTTAAAACCGAAAAACTAGTCCGGATCGATGACAAACGAGTGATTCTTGTTGATCGGGAGGTGGTGGACAGACACCTCGAATAGTGTCCGTCCACAAATGGCATCTTTCGGCTCGGAGCTGCGTTTTCGCTCTTTTTAAATCCCGAATTACCTTTTCGGTGATACCAGAAAATCGGCCTGCGGTTCATCCAGGAGTCGGGACGAACCGGTTTCAAAGCGGAGAAACAGCTTTTCCCGGTTTCCGTCGGTTTCAGGGATATTTTTTGTCCACTCGGAAATTCGGCAGGTGTCGGAGATGTCATTTGGAAGGGAACAGCGGATGAACGGCATCAGCGGGTCCCCGGCGACGGACTTATAGTTTAGCATCATGGGCTCATCGTTGGGGAAACGATCGAAGTCGAACAGCTGGATCAGGTAGACCGAACAGTCTCCCTGAAAAAAATCGCTTGATTCCCGGTAGGCCACAATCCGGTCCCTGAATTTCCAGATGGCCACCACGGGATCCGATGCCTCAATGATCAGGCTGAACTCGCCATGGCGCCTTTCTTCCTCAAGGGTTTCCTCCTGGTTGGTGGAAAAAACGAAATTGCCGATAAAATACATACCATCTCCTTTTTTAGACTTGGAAAACAAGGTGTCATACCTACAATAACGGGTGTTTTCTGTCAAGCAGATTCAGTATCCTTCCATAATATCAAGTGGATATACTCTACAAAAATATTTCCCTTGTCGTGTTGTGCTCCGCTCTGGTTTCGATGGGCCCCGCTGGTTTCAGCCGCTGGAAGTGATGCGGCACTGCACCTGAATGAACCGTTTCCGGGATAAAAGAACAGCAACCGATTTGGCGGACTGGTGGACAGTGACAATAAAGTTGGCACTTGGGGGCCTGTTAAAAAATATAAATGTGTAATAATTACAAAGTAATATTAGAATTTGCAGCGATGGCATACAATTTGAATTATCCATGAACGACAACAATACAGAAACCCGAAAAACAGAAGGAGGTTTCCAATGTGGTTCATGGAAGGAGACATGGTACTGATTCAGAACACGTCCAGCCGTTGGGACGGACAGGTTGGTGTGGTTAAAAAATGGGTTTCCAGCCACTGGTACGTTGTGGAGGCCGAAGAAACGGACATCTTTATTGACGCCACCAGAAACGAGATTGCCAGAGTGTAACAATCGGCAGTTCCCGGTTTTTTTAGCTGCCGGTTGCAGGATGACCGCAATCCGGAATTGCCTGCCCGGCCGGAACGCCGCGAGGCCCTGGATCCTTTGCCGGCAGCGGTTTACGGCTGAAAAAATACAGCCACAACTATGCCCCGGGGTTTTTTAAGCCCCGCCCGCTTTACAATGTAAGGGCTTATTCACACTGCAGGCTGTGGGCATTCGGAAATTCACGCTGGTATTCGAAATAGAACCCCTGCTTGAACATTTCAGAGCGGCCCTGTTCGTTCAGCGTTTTGTTATGTCTGCGGGCCCAGTTCGGTACACTGATGCTTCGCAGTGGATGGGCGATGCAATTGATACCGATGGTATCCTTGCGGGCATATTCCTTTCCCATTTGCATGCCTTCTGCAAATTCCGGATCGTTCAGGTTGGTTTGCCCGGTTGAGGCACACGCCAGAAGTAAACCTGTGATCAAGAACAATAACAGCCATTTGCCATAAAGCATGACGTGTCTCCTGTCTACGGTTTTGTAAAGCGGTTTCAGCGCCTGTGCAGATTCCGTCTTTTTTTAAAGAATAACCATCCAACAGCTGGCGTGCAACGGCAGACGTTTTTGCTTTGCTTTTGTTTTGATTCCTGTTTTTAAGAAAACTTCTATGACACTGCCGGATTTTATTTGAACAGCTCTTTTTGTTTGAACTTCATCAAGCCCTTGATGGACTGACGGATCAGGTCCAGCTTGCGGACGATTTCCAGGCGCACATCATTGGGGCGGAGTTCAGGCTCACGGACCCGTTTGCGGTACTGCCTGGCAACTGCGGCAATCAGATCGGCGATATCGACATCGTTTCTGTTCGGCATAGGTTGTCCCGGACGAGGCTTTCCACCCTCGTCACTTTTTTGTAAAACAGCGCCTATGGTTTTTCCGGTAGGATCGGCCTGTCCGTTTTTTTCTAACG
>CAZKYZ010000071.1:0-6436 GCA_964557055.1 uncultured Desulfobacterales bacterium | reverse complement strand
TCTAACGGGCTTTCACTGCCGCCACAATTTCCTGCAGAACCAGCTTTTGGGATTCCTTGATTGCATTGTCCCACTTTTGTTGAATGGACCTGCCTATCGGACTGCTGTAAAAATCGGCCAATGCATCCAGTTCCTCGGTGGTAAAGTGTTTGGCCATCTCGGTAATCATGATATTTTCAACACGATCGACGGAAATGTTGTTGTGTAAATAGGCGATTAATTCATCCCGTTGTTCTGGCGGAACCTGTAAGGAAAGTTTTGCGAAAATATCGTTTACCTGCTCAGCCATTGATATGACGGCCACATAGCGCTGGGCCGCTTGAAGCCTCGTTTCGGGGGTATCCTGAGCGGCGCCGACGACGGGCAGGAGAAAGCAGAAACCGAAAAAGAATGCGAAGACGATTGTTTTCATGGCAATAAATCCTTGCTATATTAACGCACTGATAGATTCGGAACACAAATACCGCGGCACTATAGAAGAGTACTGCGGTATTGTCCAGATAAATGAGCCGATGGGGCGGCGGAACTCTGCGGCTTCCGGATGCCCGATTTCTGCAGTGCCGTTGAGGGGGTTGTTTTCAGGTAAACCGTGCGCCTGCCTTTTTAAACGCTTCGCTGAAGGATTTCAGCAGATCGGTATCTATTTGCCATCTACCAGTTTTCCGCCAGCAGTTCAAAATAGCCCTGTGGTTTAACACAGGCCGGACATTTTTCCGGAGCTTCTTTGCCGAAGTGCAGGTAGCCGCATGAGCGGCAATGCCATACCGTTTCTGTTTCGCGCGTAAACGCACGATGTTCGGCAAGATTGCGCGCCAGCCGGAGGAATTGCTTTTCGTGCTGCTTCTCTGAAACAGAGATGGCATCCCATGTTTCGGCTGCCCGCTCAAAACCTTCTTTTCGGGCTGCCGCTGCAAATCCGGGATACATATCAGTATGCACAAAATGCTCCAGGTCTGCGGCTGAAATCAGGTTTTCGTATGTATTCAGGATGACACCGGAGGGAAAATGCCAGGTTATCTCCAGTTCACCACCGTTGAAAAATTTGAAAAAGCGCAGGGCATGTTCACATTCCTGCTCGGCGGTTTCATGAAAAATGTCAGCGATCTGGATCCAGTTTTCTTCCCGGGCACGTCGGGAAAAAAAAGTGTAGCGGGTGCGGGCCTGGGATTCAGCGGAAAAGGAAATCAACAGATTTTTTGCTGTCTGGCTGTCCCGAAATTTTAGCATGCGGCGGTTGCTCCCGGTTATTCTGTAATTTCGATGGCTTGAGCACCGCATTCGTCAGCGGCCTGCTGAACGATTTTTTCAAGGTGCGCTGGAATAACATCGAATTTGACAATGGATTTCAATTCATCTTCACTGTACTCGAAGACTTCGGGGCAGAGATTGTTACAGTTGCGGTCGCCCATGCACTGTTTGGTGATAACAACTTTCATTATGGTCTCCTTTTGCAGAAATAATTGGTGACGGGAACGATTGGATAGGCACTGTTTCGTATCCATCCATATCAGAAAAAATTCTTAAAAAAAAGAAAAACGTTATATTCCCGGCGGCAATTAATCCTCCTGTCCAACCCTGTGGATTTTGATCACGTTGGTGGACCCCTTGGTGAGGCCCAGCCCGCAGACCAGAACGATGAGATCCCCGTTTTTGACACAGTTTTTTTCCAGCAGCAGGTTCTCGCTGCCTCTGATCAGTTTCTGCATATCGCCGATATTGGGGATATACATGGGCGAGATGCCCCACAGCAGACTGAGGCGCTGGTAGGTATCCTTGCGGGACGAAAACGCATAAACCGGTTTTGAAGGGCGCTGTTTCGAGATCTGTTTGGACGTGCTGCCGGAAATAGAAAAAACCACGATACATTTGGCGTTGATTTCCTGAAGGATATTAACGGCCGATCGGGCGATGGCGTGGGGTACCAGATCTTCCGGGTCAGGATCAAAATTGATATTGTATTTCATAAATGAGGAAGCTTCGATCTGGGCGGCGATTTTGGCCATCATGCCCAAGGCCCTGCTCGGGTATCTGCCGGATGCCGTTTCTCCGGAGAGCATAACCGCATCTGTACCGTCGAGAATGGCGTTGGCGACGTCCGAGGCTTCCGCCCGGGTGGGGATGGGGTTGGTGCTCATTGTTTCCAGCATTTGAGTGGCCGTAATGACCGGCTTGTTTTTTCTGTGGGCGCTGTAGATGATCTGTTTTTGGATGGCAGGAACCAGTTCTGGGCTCAGTTCGACCCCAAGATCTCCGCGGGCCACCATGACCCCGTCGGCCGCCGCCAGAATGGAGTCCAGGTTTTGCACGGCCTCCGGTTTTTCAATTTTGGCGATGATGGGTATATAGATACCCTGCTTTTGCAACAGCACTTTTATCAGATCCAGATCCTGGGCGGTCCTCACAAAAGAAAGGGCAAAAAAATCGACACCGTTCTTGATGCCGAAATTGACATCACGCTTGTCCTTTTCCGTAAGCGATGGTGCCGAAACATTGATCCCCGGAAGGTTGATACCTTTGTTTTCTTTGAGATAGCCGCCGTTGATAACCATGCAGTGGACGGTATCTTTTTTTATGCTGCTGACTTGCAATTTGATCAAACCGTCATCCAGGAGGATGGTATCGCCGATTTTGACGTCTTTGGAAAGATCACTATATGTGGTGGATACCATCTCGGCGGTTCCTGCGATGGGATGGGCGGTAATGGCGAAATCGTTTTTTCGTTTGAGGCGTACCGGTTTTCCGTCAACCAGTTTCCCAACGCGTATTTTGGGACCCTGCAGATCCAGCAGGATGCCCACGGGAAGGTTCATGGTTCGCGAGATGGAGCGGATCGTCCGGATGACCTCCACGTGGGATTCATAGTTTCCGTGCGAAAAATTGAGGCGGGCGATGTTCATCCCCTTTTGGATAAGTTTTTCCAGCATGGGTCGTTCGCAGGAAGCCGGCCCGATGGTTGCCACGATTTTGGTTTTTGTTGCCATTGCTGTTGCCTCTGCGTTTTTCGGGGATGGGATTGGCACTCCTTTCCCTGTAATAAGGTCGGGCGAACTCCCGACCGGCTGGTGTCGCTGTGAATGTCTTTGGCGTTATGGTAATGCATCCATTTGGTAGAGTCAAATTGTTCAATTGTTTGCTTCCGCAGCAAAAAAAAGGGGGGGGGCTGAAAACGACATTTCTTTATTTGCCGGTGGTTATATGATAAATATTGTGTCAGACGATACGGAACAGGCGCTTTTGGTGCGCTTGTTGATGGATTCGTAAAAAATCGGATTTCTCTCTTTTCTGTCATCCCGGCGGAGGCCGGGATCCAGTGATTTCAAACATTTCTGGATGCCGGATCAAGTCCGGCATGACGGTCGGAGGACTTTTTACGGTTTCATCTTTGTTTTGCCAAAAACTTGTTCATGGGGAGGGGATATGTACGATTTTTTATTGACGGCGGCGGAACGGGAGTTGAAGAACGAGGTTCGCGACTTTGTTCGTGAGGAGATATCCGGAGATTTTCTTAGAAGTATGGATCGTGATGAAATAGCCTATCCGCGTGAGTTTGTGGAGAAGCTGGCGGAGCGAAACCTGCGCGGCATTCGATTCCCAAAAGAATACGGCGGACGGGGAATGAGCTGGGTTGCCGATGTGGCCGCCACTGAAGAGATCGGCTGCCTGGGGATGGCCCTGGGGTGCGCTTTTGTAATGCCGTCTATCGTCGGCGAAGCGTTACACCTGTTTGGCACCGAAGCACAGAAACAGCAGTATCTGAAACCCTATATCGAAGGCAAACTGGTGGCTGCCGAAGCGCTGACGGAACCGCGGGGCGGATCGGATTTTTTTGGTGCCATGACCCGCGCGGAGCTGAAAGACGACCATTTTATTTTGAACGGGCAAAAACGGTTCGTTGTCGGTGCGCAGGGGGCTGATTTTTTTCTGGTATACTGCCGCACCAATTTCGATGAAAAGGCGCATAAATACCAGCGACTGAGCTTGTTGGTTGTCGACCGTGGGCCGGGGGTCGAAACCGATTATATGTACGGCCTGATGGGCTGTCGGGGAGGCGGTACCGGCCGGCTGGTATTTCGTGATGTGAAGGTTCCCAAAGAGAACTTGATTGGTGAATTGCATGGCGGTGCGCTCTGTTTTCATCAAATGATGATTCCGGAGCGACTCACTTCAGCAGCCGGTTGTCTGGGGGTCTGGGGTGCGCTGGACCTTGCCGTGCGATATTCCAACCGGCGCAGGGCGTTTGGCAAGGAGATTCGCAATTATCAAGGAGTCAGTTTCAAGATCGCGGATTCCATCACGCAGCTCGATGCCGCCCGGGCTATTACCTATATGGCTGCCCGGGCGGTGGACGAGAACTACGAAAATGTCAGGCGGATTGTCAGCGAGGCCAAACGGTTTGCGACGGAAGCCGCCTGGGATGTTGTCAATGATGCCATGCAGGTTATGGGTGGTATCGGATATACGGACGTATACCCGGTTGAGCGTGCGTTGCGGGATATCCGTTTGGGTATGATCTGGACCGGCACCACCCAGATCATGAACCTTATGATCCAGCACGAGTACTACCGGCAGGTTCTGGATCCGTCCTATAACCGCAGGATGATGGAAGACGATGCTATGAACCCGGATGAGACCGAACGCTGCTTTACCGATGAGGATATGCTGCGTGTTTTTACAGGTCAAACATCGGCCCACTAAAGGAGATTTTTATGGGCGCCACATTTGAAAAACTAACCCATACCGAGAAAACAATATATGGCCCGCGCAAAATGCTCCTTTGCGGTTTCCCGGCGGGGGCCCATCCAAAATTCAAAACTGTCCTGAAAATGGCTGATCTGGAGGATGTGGCGGTGGTCTGGGTGAATGAAAAGCAGGCCAGAGAGACCGTAGCGGATTTAATGGAATTGCCGCCGGAAACCGGTTTCGGGCACTCATCAACCCTCCTGAGAGCCATTGTTGTGGGCGGAATCGCCGAAAAAAAATTGCATGCACTGATGAACATCTGCCGCCGGAGCGGCATGCAGAACGCTTTGTGGGCGGTTTTGACAGCCGTTTCGGAAAGTTGGCCTCTGGGTGACCTGCTGAATGAGCTGCAGGCTGAACGGGAGGCAATCAAAAAGGCTGCCGCAGGGAGAAAACCGTTGCCGGAGTCATCGCCATAATCAGTCGGCCCTTTTTCTTGCCGGTCAAACCGTTGCCTGCAGAGGCAATACTGCATTTCACCATGATTTTTATGCAACGATCGGGTGTAATCAAACGGCATTGATCAGGAGACAAAGCATGACGGAACCGATACGGTACAAAAAAGACTGTTTAGGTGCCCTTCCGGCGGAATGGCCGGTGGATCTGATGCCGTCGATTCAGGCGCAAATAAAAAGGACCGGTCGCAAGCTGGTCGTGCTCGATGACGATCCCACAGGAACCCAGACCGTACAAGATGTTCCCGTGCTGACGGAGTGGTCGCTGCAGCGGTTAACCGCCGAATTGCGAAACGATTACCCGGTGTTTTATATCCTGACCAATTCGAGAAGCCTGCCGGCTTCGCAAGCTGTTTGCCTAAGCCGCGAAATCGGCCAAAACCTGAAAACGGCCGCTTTCCAGACTGGGATTGATTTTTCGGTTGCCAGCCGAAGCGACTCCACTCTGCGCGGGCATTTCCCGGCGGAGGTCGATTCCCTTGCAAATGCATTGGGCATCGGTGATTGTCCCCGCCTGATCGTTCCATTTTTTGAAGAAGGAGGAAGGTACACTGTCGACGATATTCATTATGTGTCCGAAGGCGGGCGATTGATACCCGCAGCGCAGACGGATTATGCCCGTGATCCCGCCTTCGCTTATCGGCACTCGAATCTGAAAGACTGGGTCGCCGAAAAAACCAAAGGGCGTATCCCCGCCTGGCAGGTGGTATCTCTGTCCCTGAACGATATCCGAATCAAAGGCCCGCAGAGAGTCGCCGCTGTTCTGGCCGGTCTTGCGGACCGGTCGGTGGCCGTTGTCAACGCTGTTTCCTACAGGGATCTGGAAGTGTTTACCACCGGGCTGCTGCAGGCGGAAAGCCGGGGGCAGCGTTTCCTGTACCGGACAGCCGCCTCATTTATACGCGTTCGCGCCGGTATTTTGCCAAAGCGCAAACCGCTGGCGCGGGAAGACCTGATTGCTGACAACACGAACGGCGGCTTGTTTGTCGTGGGTTCCTACGTTCCCAGGTCAACCAGGCAGGTGAGTGTTCTTCTGGAGCAGCCGGGAATTTCGTCGCTGGAAATAGACGTTGCCAGGCTGATGAATGCAGACACGCGAAAAAAAGAACTGGCTCGTGCCATCAACGTGGCCAATCAGCAGCTCTCCGCCGGGCATGACCTGGTTATCTTTACCAGCCGAAAACTGTTCAAGGGCACCGATTCCCTTGCCAGCCTTGAGACCGGTCAACGTGTATCCGACG